>JASHWX010000004.1 GCA_030043815.1 Candidatus Rhabdochlamydia sp. | reverse complement strand
GGGGCACGATGACGACACTGATTAAAACCTATTTTTGCCGGCCAGGAGAATTGACGCATGAGGAAAAATGGGTCGCAAACGAAAGCGAACTCGCCATTTTCATCATCGATGCGTTAAAACACCTTCCTCCGAAAATCACCGAACCGTTTCTCAAAAAACAAAAGAACCGGATGTTGATGTCCTTGCCCTCCCATGCCTTTCTCTTGCTTCCAGGGCTAAAATGGGTTGTTGAAGGTTGGCAGGAAGAGATTTTCACTTATACGTGGGTGCGCGACAACGTATTCATCCCCTGCGAGCGCTTTTACGCGAATATGCACCTATCCGAAGATGAAAGCGCGCTTTTAGTCGACGAGTTGAGCGAGACGCTGCCCGTGCTTCCCCGCCATTCGCTCCGGCAAGCCTCTTTTCCTCGAGGCAAACTGTCTTTAGCAGATTGGCGCTCCCATGTGCTTGAATCGATCGGCAAACCCTTTGCCGACACAATCGATGCATTTTTATTTCAAGCCCTGCCCATTGTCCCAGGCAATCAATGGAAAGCCCTTGTCCGCCGACTCCTATCAGATCGGATGAGCGACAAAGTGGAAAAAGTATTCCAATTGCTCCCTGATGTCCCGGCTCCTTACATCACTGCAAAGAAATTGAAAGATGCAGCTAAAGGCTGTTTTCTTCTCGCAGAAGAAAAAATCGCTCTGCCATTTGATCTCCATCAGCATATCGCCGATCATTCCCGTTTTATCGGCCTCTCTCAGCCATCTCCACTTTTATTTGCCGATACCAATTGGACAAATTATTTCTTCGCGTTCGTCGTCAACCCCGGGACCGCTCGCCTAGAACTTTGGCGCACCGACCGCACAGTTTCATGGGGCACTCCAATGACCCCGTGGAAACATTGGCTCAGCGGCGCTGAGCGCAAGACTTGGACGATCTACACACGCCCATACGAGTACACATTTAGATAGAAATTCCTATTCCATTTTGTTATACAAGATCGCTCAAGTGTTATGCGTATTTTAGGGCTTCTATTTCTATTTCCTGCGAGCGCATTTGCCCTTTATAACGGCAACCCCGCGCTTCCCATGATGCCGGAAAGCGGTTTCTTTATTTCTAAAGATTTTTGTTTCGGCGTCAAGACGGGATATGAGTTCGACCGCGTGTTTTATCGAGAGCTGCATTTAAAGGGAAAAGGCCTCCGCGGTTTGAGAAAAAAAGGGAAGGATTTTACTTCTCTTTGCAATTTCGGAATTTTGACATTCAATTTCATCGACCGAGTAGAAATCTTTACGACCTTGGGGACCATGTCTGCGCATTTTTCTCAAGAGCCCCTGGAAGGCAAGACCGTTTCTTATCATACGGACAGTGATTTTACGTGGGGGGTAGGCGGGCGGGCCCTTTTAGCTTATTGGGGAGAGCTTCAAGCTACAGTGAATGCTGCCTATGTGCAATCGGACTTGAATCTTTCATCGTTAAAGGTCAATGGCCATTCTTACCCTACGCGGAAAGCAGAGGTCGATTTCATCGAATGGCAAATCGGGGCCGGAATTTCTTACCGCGTCGATTGGTTCATCCCTTATTTTGGCGTCGACTTTTCCGATTTCCGTTCTCGGTTCGAGCATTTACGATCGATCGCATTCATTTTCCCGAAAAAGCATGTCACATTCAAGGAAAGCCATCCCATTGGCCTCTTTCTTGGGTTTGGGGTGGCAGCGGACAAGGGATTTGCCCTGAACATCGAAGGGCGCATGATCAACGAATACGCCGTCAGCGCCAGCGCGGATATTAAATATTGAGGTAAATTAAATGATTAAATATGTCGCTTTGCTTTTTCTTTCGTGCAGCCCGGCATTTGCGCTATTCCTCGGGAATCCCGCCTCCCCCAATATGGTGGACCAAGGTTTTTTTATCTCCGAGGACGCCTTTACCAAAGCAAAAGTGGGATATCAATTGGATGTCGTCTTCGACCGTTATATGAAATCTTATGCCGGCGCGCACTCTCGCGTCGACCGCTACCAATCCATCTACAACCAAGGCGTTGCGACGTTGAATTTTCTCGATCGCATCGAAGCGTATGCCTCCCTTGGCGCTGTCGATATGCAATTCTCCCATCGCCCAAGGCCCGACCATTATCGGCGCGAATATCAGACCAACGATCGCATCACTTGGGGCGTCGGCGGAAGGATTCTCATCTACCAGTGGGGCGATTCGACGATTGGTCTAGAAGGGGGATATCAATGGGCATTTCCTCACATTAAATGGGACGCCCTGAACGGAACCTCGTATACGACGAGCGCGACGATGCGATATCGCGAGTGGCAGATCGGCTTTGGGTACGCCTACACCATCGACATGTTCATCCCTTATGCTGCAGTCAAGTATTCCAATGCCCAGGCCAAGGTCAGCTCGCTGCGGCATAACCTGGAATTGGAGCATTCCCATTTCAAGATGAGAAACCGCGACCATTGGGGGCTTGTTCTCGGCTGCACGCTCACCCCGGGAAGAATCATCGATCTCACCTTTGAGTCCCGCATGATCGATGAACAAGCCATTTCATTTGTGGCCAACTTGAAACTTTAGTTGCAGTAAATTAAGGTTTCCTCTATAAAGTTTTCATCGAATTGGAAAAATTGCCATGAAAACTCGAATTTTATCTCTTTGCGCATTCACTTTGCTTGCTTCTTCACTTTTTGCTTCGACGATTGAAAGATCTCAAGATCTTGATCAAAAAGATATCAATGCTGTTCGTGAATGGATTAATACCAAGCGTCAAGTCACAGTTCGTGAACTTGGCGGCGCTCTCTCCATCAGCGGCGAGGTCCGAACAGAACTCCAGTCAGGCAGTGAAACGCTCAACGGCATTCAGCAGCGAGGTGCTGATGTTCCACACCACCACCACCAACGCCATGCCTTTCCTCGCAATGCATTTGACATCGAAGTCAATTTGATGTTGGACTATCGCACCGAAGATACCTGGACTGCGATCAAATTGGAATTTGACAACGACGCGGGTATTTCCGATGGTACACTCAATAAACTTAAACTCGAAAAGGCATATTGGGGTATCCGAGCTGTTGATGGGGATACATACGATTTCATCATTGAAGTGGGCCGCCGCAAAATGTCGACC
>JASHWX010000053.1 GCA_030043815.1 Candidatus Rhabdochlamydia sp. | reverse complement strand
GCACCGATAGCTCAATCGGATAGAGTACCCGGCTTCGAACCGGGTGGTTACAGGTTCGAGTCCTGTTCGGTGCGACATACACAATTGGGGTGGTTCATATGGTCGATGTCAATAAATTTAAAGAAGAAGAGGCGATGGGCTATCGAGTCGACATCGTCGGGAGAAACGTGCAGATCACCGAGCCGATCCGCATGTATGTTTGGGATAAGTTGTCTCGCATAGAGCGGTTTCACAATCACATCATGTACTTGCACATGACGTTAGAGATTCAAAAGCTTGAGCATGTGTGCACCATCGTCCTTAAAGTCGATCATACGCAGGTCAAGTGCCAAGCGAGCAGCACGGATATGTATGCATCCATCGATCGCGCGCTGGACAAACTGCACAATTTGCTCGCGCGCTACAAGAGCCGGATCCAGGATTATCACAAGAAAGAAATGTCGGTGATCGACATGCAGGTCAACGTGCTGCAGCGGCCTTATAATGAAATTGATGAAATCAATGCAGCGATCGATGCGGTCAATGTGAAGAAGGCAATCGATCAATATTCACCGCCAAAGATCATCGGTACGGAGACAAGGCCTCTTAAAACTCTGACAATCGAAGAAGCTGTGATGAAGATGGACCTCTCCGGCGACCAATTTTTGGTCTTCCGTTCCCAAGAAGATCAAAAGCTCAAAGTCCTTTACCGCAGAACGGACAAAAAAACCTATGGGCTCATCCAGCCCGAATAGAGAGCTCGTCTTTGATGAAGTGCGCAAGTGCTGGGTGAAGGCGACTCCAGAGGAAAGGGTCAGGCAGAAATGGCTGCGAAGAATGGTCTATCAGCTCGAGTATCCCAAAGAGCTCTTGGTCGTGGAAAAAGAATTGAAGGAGCTGCCGCATCTTAAAGGGATGGATGTTCCCAATCGGCGCTTGGATATCTTGTGTTATGGCAAGGGGATTGAATTTCCTTTGCTTTTAATCGAATGCAAGGATGAGCGTTTAAGCGCACGGGCGCTTGACCAGGTGATTGGCTATAACCACCACGTGAGGGCCTGTTTTGTGGCTGCGGTAGGGCATGAAGAAGCGCAGCTGGGCTATTTCAACGCTGATGAGAAAAAATATGTGTTTTATTCCGTTCTTCCCTCGTTCAAGGAGTTAATGCTGTGGGTCAAACGCTAGCAAATGTCGATTTAGAAGAGATTGATGCATTGATCGCGTATGGAGTTGGCGATGGGGGGCTATATCGTTCCCTATCGTCGTGGCTGAAAAAAAATGAAAATCGATTTTTGATATTTATCGAGGAAGACGAAGCTCTTTTTTTGAAAGCGAAGGGATGGCCGCTTGCCAAAGATCCGAAAGTGCGCTTGCTCTTCTATAAAAAAGGAGACGTGGAAATTTTTCAACAAATCGCCTGGGAATTTGTCTTCTTGAGATTTGGCTATTCTTCAGAGCAAGGTGAAGAATTTTTTGCACAGCTCGAGCATTACCACCGCGGCGTCGATTTGCTGGCGTCTGACTGCGAAGACATGGGGGTCCAAGTTCTGAGCAATGCGCTCAACAATTTGGCTGCATTGCCCAAGTCGCATCTCGGACAAGCGCTCGAAGGAAAATGTGCGGGGATACCGGCCATTGTGTGCGGCGCAGGGCCTTCTCTCAATCAGGCTGCCCTTATGCTGGCCAAGCTGCAAGATCGCGCCATCATGATTGCCGGCGGGTCTGCTGCGCGGGCATTAAATGCGAAAGGGATAACGCCCCACGTGTGCGCCCATATCGATCCGAAGCCGCCTTACCACCGTTTTTTAGAGCAAGATTGTTTCGAAGCCCCATTTTTTTATCAGGGGCGTTTTTGCAGCGATTTGCTTCCACTCGTGCAGGGGCCGTTGATGTGGATGGCGGATGGAGGCAGCTATCCTCTCGAAGCGTGGATGGCTGGAGAATGCGGGGTGTTTGCAGAGCGTTTCGATGCGGGATGGACGGCGGCGAATTTTAGCATAGCCATTGCGGCGCATCTCGGCTGCAGCCCGATCATTTTGGTGGGCATGGACTTTTCTTGCGGGCCCGATGCGATTTACGCTTCGCAAATCGCAGGAGAAGAAAATCGGGAAGAGCTCATAGAGATAACGAAGGGAGAGCTCTATTCCAAACGGGATTGGATGATGAGCGCTGAATGGACGAGCTCCTTTGCCAAAGCCCATGATCAGATCGAGTGGATTAATGCGAGCGCACAAGGACTTGACCTTCCCGGCATAGAGAGAAGACCTTTAAGCGAAGATTTATTTAAGATCCAGCATGACATCTCTGCAATCGTTCACTCTTTGACAATTGACGCTCCGCTTTCTGAAGCGAAACATGTGGATCAGGTGCGTAAAAAACTGCAAAAGAGTTTTGAAAAATGCCTGACGCTTTGCGATGCGATGCTGAAAGTATGGGAAAAGTTTTATCCCCATTCTCCATTGGAGAAGGGAGAATACGCCCTTCTCGATACTGAGATGGAGCAAGAGATTTGCCATCGCCATTTCCTCTTGCCGCTTTGGAATGTTTGGAAGCGGCCAATCTTGCGCGCCTCATTTCATCCTCTCGGCCAGCACATCCACCGGCTGCTGTTCTTCAAAAAAGCCATAGAATTGCATATAGGTAAGTTTTCATGAGCAAGTACATTTTAACACACGATGAGCTCATCATTAACGATTCTGAGCTCGGCATCGATCTTACTCTTCCTTTTTCTTTGCCGCGCCTCCCTTCTCATTTGGAGGGGGCGGGAATCGTCAAAGAGTGCGACGCTGCCGGCAACCTCATCTCTGTCTATCACGTGTCAGATGGCAGACGGCATGGGGAATGCCGCACGTACAATGAAGAAGGGAAAGTTCGCTCCGAGATGTTCTATCATCATGGGAAACTGCATGGGCCCTCTGTCATGTACGGAGAAAAAGGAGAAGTGCTGGCAAGGACATGGTTTTGCGAGGGAAAACGGATCGGAAAGGCCCATTTTTATTTTTCAACAGGGGCGCATTCCAGCGTCCAGCGATTTAAGGAGGGGCAATGGGAAGGGATGCAGGAGTATTTCTTCGAAAATGGGGCCATTAAAAGTCTCATTCCTTTCCAACAAGGCAAGCTTCATGGCCAGGTCTGCTTATTTTGGGAATCGGGCGCAAAGAAACGCACTGTGCATTATCTAGAAGGGCTCCGACATGGCATGGACCAACTCTGGAACGAACAGGGAACCCTGATCGATGAAGGTGAATATGTTTCCGGACAGCCCATAGGGAAGCATCGCCATTTCTTTGCGGGCGGCGCTCTGCAAGAAGAACTGCTTTATCATGCGCCAAGCCGCTTCGACCGCAAAGAATGGAACGCCGAGGGGAAATTGATTTTCGAAGGGGTATTTTCACCCGATTTGTCGTACACGGAAAAAATCTACTTAGAGCCGCATGGCGCTAAAGTGCGCAAGGGAGTCTGGGATGAAAACCGCATCCGATGGAAATAAGCTGGATCGTTATCCCGAGTTATTATTTTTGCTCAGTTATACTCCCTATGAGCCTTGTGCGTTTACATTGCATCGCGAAGATGTCGATCAAGAGATCAAAGACTTTCTGCAAAAGCTCAATCTCGAGGGCGTCGATATCCTCTACGTGTATGGGATTGGAAGGGGATATCACTACGCAGCGCTGAAAAACTGGCTGAAAGAAAAACGGGAGCGCCGTTTGATCTTTATCGAGGATGAGCTCTCTGTCATTTCTGAATTATTGCAAGCTGAGCATGGGGAATCTCTTCTGTTTGATCCCCAGGTATTGATCCACTTCATTTCGAATCCCTTGGAAGATCTCACCGCTTCCTTTCCCTGCGACAGAGTGGAAGTCGCTGCCATCGAGTCTTATCAAAAGAAAAAGAAAAGCCGGTTTCATCAGGTCCGCTTGAAGTTGCTGCGGCTGTGCTCGGTTTCCCATGCTATTCTGACCGAATCCCTCTACTCGCATAAACTTCTCGGCAATCTCCTCAAGAATATCAAGCGCTGGCATGGATCTTTCCACACAGGCGGCCTCAAAGGGAAATTCCGCAATATCCCTGCATTGATTTGCGGCGCAGGGCCGTCGCTGACGAGGGGCATTGCTGAACTCAAAATGCTCGAAGATCGCGCCCTGA
>JASHWX010000052.1 GCA_030043815.1 Candidatus Rhabdochlamydia sp. | reverse complement strand
GCGCGACGGCGGAAGATTTGCCGTCGGCAAGCTTTGCAGGACAGCAGGAGACCTATTTGCATATTCGCGGGGAGAGGGCCGTGATGGTGGCTTGCGCGCGGTGTTTTGCCTCGCTGTTTACGGACCGTGCGATTGCCTATCGCGAAGCCAAAGGGTTCGATCATTTAAAAATTGCCCTGTCATGCGGCATTCAAAAGATGGTGCGGTCGGATAAGGGATCAGCTGGGGTGATGTTTACACTGCATACCGATACGGGATTTCCCCATGTCGTCGTGATCAATGCTTCTTGGGGGCTGGGGGAAAATGTCGTCCAAGGCTCTGTCAATCCGGATGAATATGTCGTCTTCAAGCCCTTGCTTTGCATCATCGAAAAGAAATTGGGGATGAAAGAGCAGAAGATGGTCTATGCGGGCAAAGGGACCAAAAATCTCAAGACGCCTCAAAAAGAGCGGGAGAAATTTGTTCTCGATGAAAAAGAAATCCGCAAGCTCTCCAAATGGGGAATGATCATTGAAGAGCATTACAAAATGCCGATGGACATTGAATGGGCCAAGGATGGGATCACGGGCGAGCTGTTCATCGTGCAGGCGCGTCCTGAAACCGTGCAATCGCAGAAAAAAGGGGATAGTTTTAAAACGTACCGCCTGCCCAAAAAGGGGACAGTGGTCTGCCAAGGTCTTGCCATCGGGGAAGCGATCGTTGCGGCCAAAGCCCAGGTGATCAAACATCTTGCTGACATCGACAAGTTTGAAACGGGAAATATCTTGGTGACCGAGATGACCTCGCCCGATTGGGTGCCGATCATGCAGCGCGCGACTGCGATCATCACGGATCATGGCGGAAGAACATCACATGCTGCGATTGTGAGCCGGGAACTGGGCGTTCCGGCGGTAGTTGGGACGAACATGGGGACGAAGGCAATCAAAGACAAGGAGATGATCACGCTCTCTTGTGCTGAAGGAGAAACGGGTTTCATTTATCGAGGCGAGCTGCCGTTCAAAGTGCAGCAGATCAAATTGGAAAAGCTTCCGAAAATGAAAACGCAGATCATGATGAATATTGCAAGTCCAGAAGCGGCCTTTCGCTGGTGGCGCATTCCTTGTATGGGCATTGGCCTTGCGCGCATGGAGTTCATCATCAATGACATCATCCAAATCCATCCCATGGCCTTGGTGCATTTCGAGAAAGTCAAAGATCCGAAAGAGAAGGAAAAAATCGAGAACCTCACGCGAGGCTACCGCGACAAAAAAGAATATTTCATCGACCATCTTGCGCGAGGGATCGGAAAAATTGCGTCCGCGCGCTATCCCTATCCCGTCATTGTCCGCATGAGCGACTTTAAAACGAATGAATATGCCAATTTGATCGGCGGGAAAGTTTTCGAGCCTAAGGAAGAAAACCCGATGCTGGGATTTCGGGGAGCTTCCCGTTATTACAACCCAAGATATCGAGAGGGATTTGCGCTCGAGTGCGCAGCGATTAAGCGTGTTAGAGAGGAAATGGGGCTCAAGAATGTCATCGTGATGATCCCCTTTTGCCGCACGTTGAGCGAAGCCGATGATGTGCTGCATGTCCTTGCCAAAAATGGATTGAAGCGCGGTGTAAAAGGGTTAAAAGTTTATGTCATGGCGGAGATCCCTTCTAATATCATTTTGGCAAGTGAATTTGCCGATCGCTTTGATGGATTTTCAATCGGGTCGAATGATTTGACGCAGCTCACCTTGGGCATCGATCGCGATTCCGAAGAGCTCTCTTCATTGTTTGACGAGCGCAATCCTTCTGTTACAAAGCTGATCGCCGAGCTCATCAAAGTCGCACACAGAAAAAAACGCAAGGTGGGGATTTGCGGACAAGCCCCAAGCGACTATCCCGAGTTTGCCCGTTTTCTGGTCAAAGAGGGCATTGACACGATTTCGCTCAATCCAGACAGCATTCCAGGCGCTCTCCGCATATTTAATGGTAAACGTTGAAGGCGACGACCCCGCTTGCAAAATCAGACGCATTGCGTCCGGCAAACGTGAACCACGCGCCGGCGATGATGCCGATGTAAGCATTCCAGTTGTATTCAATGGCAGGCGCCACGCTGAATTGTTCTGATGAAGGATAGCCCACTTCATTTGGAACTCCGTCGGTTTTGCCTTTATGGCCTTTGAACCGCGTTTTGTTGAAGTGGACATATTGAAAGTCGTTTGCAAATGCCCACTCTTTCGAAAGCGTCACTTCAAATCCAAATTGAACAAGAAGAGATTGGCCCGGGAACACCTTGCCGCGGGTGTGATGCCCTCCGCCATAAGCATTGTAGTTCTTTACGTGGACAGGAGTGGGGAACGTGTATTGGACATTGAGCCGGGGAGCAAAGAAGTAAGGTCCTCCAAACCAAACAAGATCAGAAAAGACGACTCCGATGCTTGGAAGCCAGCTGCCTGCGCCGCCGATGTCCATTTTCTTATATTTTGGATTGAGCTTTTGATATTTGCCAATGGGTGCATTTGCGCGGATTTGGAGTTTGAGAGCAGCGGATGTCAATGCCTTGCCCGCATAGAGCTGATAGTCAAAACCAAACACCATGTCATTCAACACCCAATGAGAAGCGCCAGATGTATGGTTCCATGCCCATTGGGGAGTGAATGTGAAATCGAGGGCGCAAGGCATTCCAATCTGAACGGGAACCTGCGTGATGAGATTGTAGATGTTGTGGATTGATTTGGAATCCCAGTGGGGATTATAAGCTGCAAAATTGGTCGTGACGTACTCGTAAGGCTCGATGTTAAAGTGCCCGTTCGGAATGACATGCCCTGAAGGGGTCAACAATGGCCCAGTCAACCAAGGTGTAGACGGCTGCTCTGTCTGATCAGCGATGAGAAGTGATGAACAAGCGCATAAAAGTAAGTACTTCATAAGGCTTTAAAAGGTAAACCTTTTAGCGAATTCGATCAACGAAGAAATTCTTGCGAGATCTCTATGCCAAGTTCGATCAAGACGAAGAGGATCAACGTGGAAAGAAACACTTTGCCGCCGCGGATCTGTGGATTGTGATCGTACTTTTTAATGTATCTGCCGACCCAGACCATGACAGGGGGGAACAATCCGAACAAGATCGCGCAGCTAAAACCCCCTGCATAGCTCAATGCGGTGATAAAAATATGAGGGTATGTCATCGCGATGAACGTCGGAGGGACGAATACAGCCAGACAGAGCATCACTTTTTTCAGCCCTTTTTTCTCCACTTTAAGCCCGTCGGCCAAAAAGTCGAGGTAGGCAAGGGCAAGACCGATGTAGGACGTTGTCATCGTAAAGAATGCAAAGGATTGACCAATTGCAGTCACGATGGGGCTGCCGATCAGTTCTTTTAACGGCATGACCGCATTCCACCCTTTTCGGGCAGCTTCGGCAAGACCATTTGGGCCATGGGCTGGGACAATGCCTAAAATTAAAAATTCCCAAACGAGGTAGACGATAAGAGGAATTGTGGTCCCTAGCAAGATGGAAAGCCGCACCTTTTTAACGTCGCGGTCCATGTAAGTCATCAACGTGGGGATAATGACTTGGAAAGTAAAGGCAGTAAAGAGGATAGGCAGTGCCAGAAAAGCCTTGGACCAGTTCGCCCGTGCGAGCAGGTGAGGATTGACATGCCCATTGGAGACCGCAATGAATAAAAAGTAAGATGCGGCGACGCCGACCATCAAAGTGAGGTTAAGCCGATTGACCCATTTTGTCCCGAGATAGACGACAGGAGAGAAAATGAGAACGTAAATGACCATCGCTGCCCAGGAAGGAATGGCCCCATGGAAGATTTCATTCAAAACGGCCCCGCCCCCCAGCACGTGGGCGATCATCACGGTGACGAAAAGAAAGAGATAGACTGCCCAGCAGATGTTCTTACCTGCCGGCCCAAGCAAACGATGGGCCATTGTGATCAAGTTCGATTCTTTGGGCATCCAGGTGCAAACTTCCAAAAGCAAAAGCCCCGTGCAAAGCATAAACAGCCAGCAGAGCAAGTAGACAGCGACCGCAGGAAAAAATCCCCCCTCCCCCGTAGCGACGGGGAGCGCGAGCATGCCGACCCCGATCGTGGTGCCGGTGATCAGCAGAGTTCCCCCCAAGAGGTGTCCTAAACTTCCTAAGCGCTGGGCAATTTGCATGGGCAATCCTTATCAAAAAATAACCGGTCAAGGATAAGGCGATGATTGATAAAAAAGCAAGAAAAGGTATGATTTTTGGTTAAAATAAGGTGAATTGATGGAAGTGAAAGATCTATCCTTTGCTGGGGTGAAACTCATCCGCCCAAAGATTTATTTCGATCAGAGAGGGTTTTTTAGGGAAACCTACCGCAAGCCCCTCTATACTCAGGCAGGCATTGAGACCGATTTTGTTCAGGACAACCATTCCTTTTCCAAGAAAGGGACGGTCCGGGGGATGCATTTCCAGCGGTTTCCAGGACAGGCCAAACTCGTCAGCGTCATGGAAGGTAAAATTTTTGATGTGTTTGTCGACATCAGGCAAGGCAGCCCCACATTTGGCAAATGGGAAGGGATCTACCTCGATGCCTCTGATGGGGAGCAAATTTTTATTCCGGTAGGATTTGCCCATGGTTTTTGCGTTGTGAGCGAGACTGCCCATGTCTGTTATAAAGTCAGCGCCATTTACAATCCCTCTGAAGAGCGCAATTTTCGCTTCGACGATCCTTTTGTAGGAATTTGTTGGCCTTTTGACGAGCCGCTCATTTCAGAGCGCGACCGCATGAGCCCGCTCCTGATGGAGGTCGTATGAAGATTTGGGTGACAGGGTCCAATGGAATGCTAGGCGCAGCAATGATCGCACTATGCCGCCGGTTAGGCATTGACGTCGCGGGCACTTCTCGAAGCGAGGCCGACATTTCACATCTCTCTCAACTTCAAGAAATCGCCCCTCGCATCCGCCCGACCCATATCGTCAATTGCGCCGCCTACACCCATGTCGATGGCGCGGAAAAAGAGAGGGAAGCCGCCTACGCGGCCAATGCCTTAGGAGCCGCTAACATCGCCACTGTGGCCAAGGCTTTAGAAGCCCGCCTCGTGCACATCTCCACCGATTATGTCTTTGACGGCAGAGGCACAGTTCCCTATAAAGAGACAGATGTTTGCCAGCCTGCCAATTGCTACGGTCAGACCAAATGGGAAGG
>JASHWX010000051.1 GCA_030043815.1 Candidatus Rhabdochlamydia sp. | reverse complement strand
GCGCGCCAAGAAGAGCAATACCAAAGGCAGCTGCTGCAAGAATATGTGATTTCTTCTCAGATCTTGGCTGTTTCCCCTTTTTTCCGCGCCCAAGAAAAGAAAGAGTTCGACAAAGCTGAATTTGCGTTGATCTTCAATCCCAGTCAAGAGGGAGAGAACAAAGGGGTTGTCGAGATTCAACTGGCTTTGCGCCTGCCTTTCCGTTCCAAGCCGCTTTATATTCCCCATGCTAAGCCATTCATTGAAGCGCTTCGCTATGAAGAATCTCTCTTTATCTGCGGTAAAAAATATTGTTTCTCGTTAAAGTCGTTTGATCCTTCCCAGCAAGAAATTGTGCGCATGGTCAGAGACGGGGCGAGATTTTTTGAAAATGCGACGTCGGAACGCGCATTGCGTGTGGCGCAGCTGGATTTAGAGACGTTTGGAATGATCCTCGCCAAAGCATTTGAATTGGCGGCCGCCCAATTCACGAAACGCCATTTTGTCTCTCAAGAAGATGATTTTCCGCTTCTGCCGGGGATTTACGAGGGGACGATGGAGGTGCCGCTTAAGTTTTCGCCGATTCCTGCCCACCTGCGCTTTTCTTTAGAGTATATCCAGCCTCCGACATCCAAGATCCTCATCAATCCTCACATATTGGTAGGGGAAGAGGCGATCACATTGGAAGATGGGCGCTTCTTTGAATGTGCAAGTCCTGGGATGCTCTATAAAAATGCCTATTACCGCTTTCCAGAAAATATGACGCGGGAACATTTGCGCAACTTGCGTCAAATCCGCGACATGACAATCCCTGAGCCGCTCTTTGGGACGTTTGTCGAAAATGCGCTGCCGCAGCTTGCGCGCTATGCAGAAGTGGCTGACAGGCAAGCGATCGAGGCCTTTGTGACCCTGCCGTTTGTCGGCAATGTGGAAGCAGTCTGCGATATTTCCTATCTCGATGGAGAGCTCGACGCATGTCTGCATTTTATTTACGATGGAAATAAAATCCCCTCCGTCGCTTCCCAGCTTAAGATAGAAAATGTCTCTTCGTTTGTCACAGGGCAAGGGATTCTCGCCCGCAACTTAGTCGAAGAGAGGCAGATCGTCGAAGACCTTTTTCAAGATTTCCTCTTTAATCCCGAGACGTGCGTCTACGTCTCCAAGTCGGAGAAAAAGATCGTCGAGTTCATGACCGATGTCATTCCGCGCAACCAAAACCGCGTGCAGTTCAATTGCCCCCAAAACTTGCTCGATCAGTTCATTTACGATCAGACGCAATTTAAGTTAAAGCTCAGCCATACCTCGCATATCGATACTTATGAAATTGCTCTGACGGTCAATGGAGCCCTCAAGGGGGTGAGGCTGGACCAGCTATGGGAGTGCATGAGCGCCAAACGCTCCTTTATCGAGCTTGATCCTCCCAAGCCCAAAGGAAAGAAGGCCGCGGAGGGCAATAAAATGCCTAAGATCCTCGTGCTCGATTTAGATCGATTAAATGGAGTGATCCAATTATTTGACGAGATGGGGATCGAAGTATTGGAAGAGCATAAGATGGAACGGCCGCTTTGGAGCCTCGCCAACATCGATGCCTCCCAATTTGCCGGACTGCCTGTCGAGTTTTCGATGACGGACAAATTGATAGAAATCCGCAAACAAATGCTCGGTGAAAAGCTGCTCACTTTTTCTGACGTGCCCGGCGATGTGAAGGCGACGCTGCGCGCCTATCAGCTCGAAGGGGTGCGTTGGTTAGAGCGTTTAAGGCTGATGTTCTTGAATGGGATTTTGGCCGATGACATGGGACTGGGAAAAACGCTGCAGGCGATTGTGGCCCTGACGCAGCACATTAAGAAAAAATCGTCCGGCCGATCGCTCATCGTATGCCCAACCTCGCTGCTCTACAACTGGAAAGAAGAATTTACTAAATTCAATCCCAAATTCAAAGTAATCGTTGTCGACGGGATTCCAGGCAATCGAAAGAAATTGATCGAGCAGAAAGAAAACGCCGATGTGATGATCACCTCTTACACACTGCTCCAAAAAGACATCGAGCATTATAAGGCGATCAATTTCACCTATGTCATCTTAGATGAGGCCCAGCATATCAAGAACCGCGGCACGCGTAATGCGAAATCGGTCAAAATGGTGCAGGCGGAGCACCGCCTTATCCTTTCGGGCACGCCGATCGAAAATTCATTGGACGAGCTCTGGAGCTTGTTCGATTTCTTGATGCCAGGCTTCTTGGGCAGCTACGATCGATTCATCGAAAAGTACATCCGCGTCTCCGGCAAAGAACAGACAAAGAATTTGGAGTATTTGCGCAAGAAAGTTTCCCCTTTCATTTTACGCAGGATGAAAAACGATGTGCTCGACGACCTGCCGCCGGTCTCAGAGCTCGTTTACCACTGCCAACTTTCCGATGTCCAGCAGGAGCTTTACCGTTCTTACGCCGAGTCCGCACGCGATGAGCTTGTCAAACTCGTCCAAAGAGATGGTTTTGATCGCGTGCAGATCCACGTGCTCGCAACGCTCACACGGCTTAAACAGATTTGTTGCCATCCTGCTATTTTCGCTAAGGAAAAAGCGGAACCGGGAGATTCTGCGAAGTATGAAATGCTTCTCGACCTCCTGCAGACTTTGGTCGAGGGCAAGCACAAGACGGTCATCTTTTCTCAATATACTCGGATGCTACAGATCATGCGCGAAGACTTTGAGGCGCGCGGGATCCGGTTTACCTATCTCGATGGCTCGAGCAAAAACCGGCTCGAGGTCGTTAAACAATTCAATGAAGACGTCGATATCCCCGTATTCTTAGTCTCTTTAAAGGCGGGCGGCACGGGATTGAACCTCGTCGGCGCAGACACGGTGATCCATTATGACATGTGGTGGAACCCTGCAGTCGAGAGCCAAGCCACCGACCGCGTGCACCGATTAGGGCAAAAAAATTCTGTGTCAGCGTATAAATTAATTACTCTTGGAACAATCGAAGAAAAGATCGCGGAAATGCAAAAGAAGAAAAAAGGATTGGTCAAGAAAGTCGTAAGTTGCGATGATGAGGCAATTGCTAAACTCACTTGGGAAGATGTGCTCGAGCTTCTTAAGACATAAATAATTAAGTGTGATATGGCGACAGGCAATCAAATTAATTTGAAACAACTATTCGACAAACTCGGCCGCCGCATGTTCGATAAAGTCGGCAAAGTGTCGGGAATTTTTTCCAATGATATCGGCATCGACCTGGGAACAGCGAATACTCTTGTTTATGTGCGAGGAAAGGGGATTGTCTTGGCTGAGCCGTCGGTCGTTGCGGTTGATTCGACGACAAACGACGTGCTTGCTGTCGGGCATAAAGCCAAAGCGATGCTGGGAAAGACGCCGCGCAAGATCCACGCCGTACGCCCCATGAAAGACGGGGTGATCGCCGATTTTGAGATTGCCGAAGGGATGATCCGGGCCCTGCTAAAACGCGTCACACCTGCCCGCAGTTTATTCCGCCCCAAAATTTTGATTGCAGTCCCTTCAGGAATTACCGGCGTTGAAAAGCGCGCAGTCGAAGATTCAGCCCTCCGCGCTGGAGCGCAAGAAGTCATCTTGATCGAAGAGCCGATGGCGGCTGCGATCGGCGTCGATCTTCCGGTCCATGAACCCTCTGCAAATATGATCATCGACATCGGCGGAGGTACGACAGAAATTGCGATCATCTCTCTTGGCGGCATCGTCGAGTCCCGCTCTCTTCGCATAGCGGGCGATGAATTTGACGAGTGCGTCGTCAATTACATGCGCCGCACATACAACCTGATGATCGGCCCAAGGACTGCCGAAGAAATCAAAATGACCATCGGCTCCGCCTATCCTCTCGGCGATCACGAGCTCGAGATGGAAGTGCGCGGACGCGATCAGGTCGCAGGTTTGCCGATCACCAAGCGAATCAATTCTGTTGAGATCCGCGAGTGTCTTGCAGAACCGATCCAGCAAATTGTAGAAAGTGTGAAGCTCGCACTCGAAAAATGCCCTCCCGAACTCGCTGCGGACCTTGTCGAGCGCGGGATGGTGTTAGCCGGCGGCGGCGCCCTGATTAAAGGGCTCGATAAAGCGTTGATCAAAGAGACGGGGCTTCCTGTTATAGTTGCGCCAAATCCTCTTCTCGCAGTATGTTTGGGAACCGGAAAAGCACTCGAATACCTCGATAAATTTAAAAAACGCAAATCGCTCGTCGCTTGAAACTTAAATGATACCCGTTCGACCACACCTTCATCACTGGCTCAATTCCGCCATCAACTTGTGCAAACCCAAAAACGTATGCGTCCTCGACGGATCGCCTGAGCAATTTCACGAAATTTGCCGAGGGCTTGTCGCTCAAAAGATCTTTGTCCCTCTCGATGTCTACAAGCGCCCTAATTCTTTTTGGTGCCGCTCTACAGCGGATGATGTCGCCCGCCTCGAAGAGAGGACTTTTATCTGCTCTAAGCGCAAAGAAGATGCCGGGCCGACGAACAACTGGCGAGATCCCGATGAGATGCGCGCCTTTCTTGAACAAAAATTCAATGGAAGCATGGAAGGCCGCACAGCCTATGTGATCCCTTTTTCTATGGGCCCCATTGGATCTCCCTTTAGCCATATCGGCGTTGAGTTCACCGATTCCGCTTATGTCGCAGTCAATATGCAAATCATGACGCGCATTG
Source organism: Candidatus Rhabdochlamydia sp. (assembly GCA_030043815.1). Lineage (GTDB taxonomy): Bacteria > Chlamydiota > Chlamydiia > Chlamydiales > Rhabdochlamydiaceae > CAJCIW01. The sequence goes on along the minus strand of JASHWX010000051.1, from coordinate 7,154 downwards.
GAAGCGCAGTGCTCAAAGCCCTCGGCGACGGACCCTTTGTCCCTTGCCTACATTCAGTGGGCGCGCCGCTCAAACCTGGGCAAAAAGAAACATTTTGGCCAAGCAATCCAGATAAATACATCGTTCACTTTCCCGAAGAGCGGAGCATCTGGTCTTATGGGAGCGGCTATGGAGGCAATGCCCTTTTAGGTAAAAAGGGATTTGCGCTGCGCATCGCCTCCGTTCTCGGCCGCGATGAAGGCTGGATGGCAGAACACATGCTCATTATGGGCATCACCAACCCTAAAGGGATAAAGAAATACTTCGCAGCCGCGTTCCCCAGCCTTTGCGGCAAAACGAATCTCGCCATGCTCAAACCCAATCTTCCCGGGTGGAAAATCGAATGCGTAGGCGACGATATCGCCTGGATGCGATTTAGGAACGACGGCAAGCTCCACGCCATCAACCCCGAAGCAGGTTTCTTTGGCGTCGCTCCTGGTACTTCTCGGAAAGCAAATCCCAACGCAATGGATACCCTCTCACGCAACACCATCTTTACCAATGTCGCTCTTACCGATGACGGCGACGTTTGGTGGGAAGGCATGACCCCAGAGCCTCCTGCCCATTTGATCGATTGGACAGGACAATCATGGACCCCTGGCTGCGGCCGCAAAGCAGCCCATCCGAATGCCCGCTTTACCGTGCCTATCACCCAATGCCCTATCTTCGATCCCAATTGGGAAAATCCTGAAGGCGTGCCCATCGATGCAATCATTTTCGGCGGCAGGCGCTCAAATGTCGTTCCCCTTGTCCGAGAAGCCTTCTCATGGCAACACGGCGTATTTTTAGGCTCTTCCATCACCTCAGAAAAGACCGCTGCGGCAGTCGGCGAAGTCGGAAAACTCCGCCACGATCCTTTTGCCATGCTTCCCTTTTGCGGCTACAACATGGGCGACTATTTCAGCCACTGGTTGAAAATGGGCGAAGGCAGCGGCAAAATTCTGCCCCGCATTTTCTATGTCAATTGGTTCAACAAAGGCCCCGATGGGAAGTTTCTTTGGCCAGGATTTGGCGAAAACATTCGCGTTTTAGAATGGATGTTCAATCGCACCATGGACAATGCCCCTGCCAATACAACACCGATCGGCTACGTTCCCACCACTCTTAACCTCTCCGGATTAAACCTCCCCAAAGAAAACCTGCGCCAACTTTTTCAAGTCGATGTTGAAGCCTGGAAAAAAGAAGCCACCGCAATGAGAGAGTACTATCGCTTGTTCGGGAACCACCTTCCCACCGGTCTCATGAATGAACTCACATCCCTCGAGAGGCATCTAAAGGTGTAATTCATGCGCCTCGGCAACGACGGCCCAGTCAACTTCATCTTAATTGACAACAAACAGATTTGAGTAGAATACTCAAAGGTATATGGCTACTGCACCCAAATATAAAGCAATTTCACCTCTCCAAGAATTTTTAGCTTACGAAGCCTTATGGGATCGCCCGAATACCTCCTTTCGTTCTTTAGCGCGTGATTTAAAAGACTTTCCACTCAATCTTGCATCCAGCTATGTCGATTCCTGTGAGATAGAAAAATACAAACATAAATTGTTTCCTATCATCCAAGACCTACCTAACTTTGGAATCAGAGTTTATGGCGATGGTGAATTCCCAGTTCGTTTAAGAGATGCGCGCTATCCTTTATCCATTTTCTATTACCAGGGTAATTGGAACTTAATTCATTTCCCTCGCTCAGTCTCAGTTGTGGGAACACGTAATCCTTCGACAGAAGGCATTATTCGAACCAAGCAGCTTGTAAAAAAACTCGTCCAGGATAAATTTCTCATCGTTTCGGGTTTAGCAAAAGGAATCGATACAGCAGCTCATCGAACTGCTATAGAGCAAGGGGGGTTTACGATTGCTGTCATTGGGACGCCTTTAAATCACTTTTATCCTTCTGAAAATCGGAGACTTCAAGAAATGATCGCGCAGGATTACTTATTGCTGACACAAGTTCCATTTTCTCGTTACGAACAACAGACATATCAGACAAACCGTTTCTTTTTTCCCGAACGGAATGTGACGATGTCCGCTTTGACGGAAGCAACTATCATTGTGGAAGCGGGGGAAACTTCAGGTACCCTTGTACAAGCTCGTGCGGCTTTAGCTCAGAGAAGAAAGCTATTTATTTTAGATAACAATTTCCAAAATCCGAAACTTTCTTGGCCAAAATTGCTTGAAGAAGAAGGTGCCATACGAATTAAAGAATATGATGAAATCCGACAGCATCTCAAATATTCTCCTTAAAAAAATAGATGGCGAGGACAAAAAATCCCAAAAGGGGTAAAAAATGAGAAAATCAAACAGTTATAAAGAACATCTCCTAAAACGGCTTCGCGATCCCAAAGAAGCGGCTGCTTATTTAAATGCTGCCTTAGAGGATGAAGATCCACGTGTATTTCTCATTGCTCTCAAAGATATTGCTGAGGCTCATGGAGGTCTTAGCAAGCTTGCGCAGAAAAGTGCTTGCTTACGAGCCTTCAAACAAATTTTAATAAAGTCGAATTCATCTGATTTAGACATTAGGCCTCTTGCATAATCCTTCACACTAGGAATCCCTTTTTTCTTCAGGTTTTAGTGGCGGACTGTGAATAGCGACCTGATTATCCGGGTCGAGCCAAGTAATTGTTTTGTCTTCTACGTGTTGGAATAGTTGTTCCAATTTGGCTATTTGTTCCGCAGTGTAAGTAAAATCAGGCGGGCCTACGGGCCTCATAGCCATAGAAAATTCCGTATTAACGCGAGTAAATTTCTTGAGGCTTGAAGAAGAAAGCGATTTCTTTTTTTGCGTTTTCGGCGCTGTCGGAGCCGTGGACGGCGTTTTTATCGATCGATTTGGCAAAGTCGGCGCGGATGGTGGAAGGGGCAGCTTCTTTGGGATTGGTGGCGCCCATGAGTTCGCGATTTCTTGCGATGGCGTTGTCTCCTTCGAGGACGCTGATGAGGACGGGGCCTTCGACCATGAAAGAGACGAGCTCTTGGAAGAAGGGGCGGTGGGCATGGACGGCGTAAAAGGCCTTGGCCTGCTCGGGGGTCAGATGCAGCATTTTTGTGGCGACGATTTTGAGGCCGGCTTTTTCAAAACGGGTCAAGATGGCGCCGATATTGTTGGTTGATACGGCATCGGGTTTAATGATGGAAAGGGTTTGTTCTTTTAGCATGAAAATTCTCCTAAACTTGGTCTTTAATTATAGCAATCTGTTAAATTATTCTCATCGATGAAATGAGAAAGAAAGAAAAAGATTGAATTTCAATGACTTATGGCAACTATCCCGACCTTACGAGGGTGAAACGCGCCCTGGTAATCAAGATGCGGCACCATGGGGATGTCTTATTGACATCGCCCCTATTTTCCAACTTGAAAAAAGCGGTCCCCGATGCAGAAGTGGATGCATTCATTTATAAAGACACTTTGCCGATGCTCGAAGGGCATCCGGCGATTTCAGGGTATCATCTTTATGATCGCGGATGGAAGAAATTGCCCTTTTTTCAAAAGATGGCAAAGGAGGCCGGGCTGCTCCGCAGCATTCGAAAAAAACAGTACGATTTAGTGATCAATCTGACGGAAGGGGATAGAGGGGCTATCGCGGCAGTCATGTCCGGTGCGAAAATCCGCGTAGGATTCGATCCGGAAAAAGCGGGTTTTTTCAAAAAGGGCAAGATCTACACGCATATTGTCAAACCATGTCCTCATCCGCGCCACACTGTAGAGCGGCAGCTTGACGTGTTGCGCAAGATAGGGATTTTCCCAGCGCCGGAAGATCGGGATCTTTATTTGCATGTGGATGAGCAATCAAAAAAGAAAATGGCGGGCATCGGAGAATTTGTGTTGGTCCATCCCGTATCACGCTGGCGGTTTAAATGCCTTTCCCCGAAACAAATGGCGCAATTGATCCGAGCGCTGCACAATGAGGGAGAAAAGATCGTCATCTCCGCTGGGCCGGATGCACAAGAGATCGCGATGGTAGAAGAAATTCTATCTTTAATGCCAGATTGTCCTGCGCTCAATTTGGCGGGGAAGCTGACATTAAAAGAATTGGCGGCTTTGATTGGTTATAGCAAGGCGTTGATCTGCGTCGATTCTGTGCCGTTGCACATTGCTTCGGCTCTCAAAACGCCTGTCGTTGCACTCTTTGGTCCTACGTCAGAACAAAATTGGGGGCCGTGGATGCATCCTAGGGCCAGGGTTGTGGCAAAGCGTTTATCATGCCGGCCTTGTTATCGCGATGGGTGCGGCGGCAGCAAGATGAGCGATTGCCTCTTTACTCTTTCTCAAGAGGAAATTTTGGCAGCATATTACAATCTAAAATCTTCGCCAAAGTATGAAGAGCGCGCTTCGGGGCTTTCCAGCAGCTCGTGCACGGTTCCCGAAAGCAGCACCTTGCCGTCTCTAATGAGATAGCTGCGGTCGACGATCGAAAAAATCTCGCGGGCGTTATGGTCAGTGATGAGAACGCTGATCTCTTTGCTCTTGAGATGGCGGATCATGGTCTTGACGTCGTTGACGGCGAGGGGATCGATGTTGGCAAATGGCTCGTCGAGAAGGAGGAGCGCAGGCTGCACGATCAGGGCGCGGGTGATCTCCAAGCGGCGGCGCTCGCCTCCTGAAAGGCTGCTTGCCTTGGTCTTTGCAAGCGGGGTCAAATGCAGTTCTTTGAGCAGTGCGTGCAATCGCTTTTTTCTCTCTTCTTGGGAGATATTCAGCGTTTCCAAGATGCACAAAATATTTTCCTCGACTGTCAGATGGCGGAAGACAGAAGGCTCTTGGGCAAGATAGCCCATTCCCATTTTGGCGCGCTCGTGGATCGGCATGCGCGTCACATCCTGTCCATTGAAAAAGACTTTTCCCGAATCGGGCTTAATGAGTCCAATGGTCATGTAAAAGGCTGTTGTTTTACCTGCGCCGTTGGGCCCGAGCAGCCCGACGACCTCCCCTTTGCCGACCTGCAGGTTCAAGCCGTTGACAACGGGTTTTCCTCCATAGATTTTGATGAGGTTTTCCGCTTTAAGCAATGCCGCGGGTTTTCGAGCGACAGGGGGCGCTGTCACTGAATGTTGAGCGGTGCGGAGGTGTGAATAAGGCTTTTTGTTCATTGGAGTTTCTGGAGTTGCGGGAAAAGTTGCTGCAGTTTCGATTGTTCTTCCGGCGTGAAAGTAAATTGCACAGCGCCGATCCCTTTGACTTGCTGCTCTTTGGTCTGAGGATCTAAAGTGATATGCACCTCGGGGGCGGAAAGGCGCATGCCTTGCGCTTCATCCCAGAAGAGGACTTTTTTCCCTGGATTTGCAGAAAGAATGAGCGTCTGTGTGACGAGCGAATAAGTCATGCGGTCTGCCAAGCCGCAGCGGAAAGGCTTTTGCGGATCATGCGAGAACAGACGGACGTTGCCTTTCAATGTCAGCGAGGCGGGATGGATGGCGTCGTTCACCGCGGAGTATTCCAAAGAAGCGTTGTCGGCATAAAGAGCAAATTCATCTTCCTCGTAATACAGCTGTTTGTCGCGGGAAACGATCCCATCGTGATCGGGGCTTTCAATCGTCGCTTTGAGGTGGTCGCGCTCAAAATTGACAATGCCTTGCGAGAGAAGTCGATGAGAGCGTCCATGGCCGTCTTTGTAAATAAGATGCGTGGGGCCCTGGGAATGGATTTTTTGCAGCAAACGTTTCCCTTTAATATTTACCTGGGTGATTTGCATTTCATCTTGCGCGGCTAAAGTGCCGAGCGAGGGCTCATCGATCGCGATCTGCCCTTTGAGCGTTAAGAGATTTTTTGTTTGATCCCAATCAAGATGCTCCGATCGGAAACGCATCTCGCCATTCTGTTCAACGTGAGGCAAGAGAGAGGAAGCGAGAATGCCCTTAGGATGCAAAAGGGAGATTTTCGAATGGACAAGATCGAGATCGACCATATCGGCGTCGATGATATCGCCTTGGTGCGTGATGCGGCATTGCGACGCTGCATCTTTAGGATAGGCCGTTAAGAAACCTTGAAATTCTTTTTTCGAAGTCTTGTTGCCGCTGCCTGTTTCTCTTCGATATAAGGCGTGATCGGCCATCAGTTGAAAATTGTCTGCATAATCGATGACCACTCCTTCTTTGGCGAGGATGCTCTGGACCTCGAACTCGCTCTTTTTCCCTTCTTGTTCTTGTTTTGTGAAATGAAGCTCGACGAGATGGCCGCTGAGTTTGAGGGCAGACTTTTTAAGCACATCTGTAAAGACGACGTAACCGTCTTCGGGAGAATGAAGGATGCCTTTCAAGGCATTGAAATCGAGGTCTGCACGATCGCAGACGATCTGCGAGCTGTTTTTCAAAGCCAATAAGACCTCTTTGCGGAGCTGGATATGGGAAAAGGGGAAGTCTTTGCCTGCCTCTTGTTTTTCCAGCGAGGCTTCTTCCGCCGTCATTTTACCGAGGCCGTGATCGAGGACAACATGGCCTGTGAGCACAAGGCTTGATCCATCATAACTGGCATTCGTCGAAGAGAGGGACCCATGGTCCGGCATTTGACTTCCGAGCAAACATAACGCGATGATTATTGATGTCATCATTGGCCTCCTAGCTCGGCATTAAAATGTTGCGCTTTAAATTGCGGATTATTGCCCGAGACGGCAAAAGAAACATCTTGTGCAATCCCTTTGAGAAAGGGTTTAAACGGCGACATTTCTTTGGGCAGCTCGTGCCCGTTTAGCCGATAGAGCGAAAGGGCGACGGATTTCGCTAAAAATTCTTGCGACGTATAGCGGTAAAGGCCGTCTTCCGCGGCTAAAAAACGGATTTGCTGCATATTCGAATCATAGAGCTTATCCTGCATCCAGCATTTGATTTTTTCCAGTTTTTCCACAATGTCAAAGTGGCGGCCATCCGGTTTTAAGGTGAGCAAAGAAGACTCGCTGAAGATGCGATAGTGGAGGCGCGAATTGTCTTCTTGAGTGAACCAGATCTCTTTGACCACTCCTTTCCGCTGCTGGTGCGTCGTCTCTAAAATCGGAGTGGAAGCTTCATTTTTTTCCATGGCGGCGACATCGCTCGGGCGCACGCGGACGAGGAAAAATCCCCAAAAGAGGGTGAGGATGCCAAGAAAAAGTAAGCAATACGTTGTTATCCGTGAAAACATT
>JASHWX010000050.1 GCA_030043815.1 Candidatus Rhabdochlamydia sp. | reverse complement strand
TCCCTGACAATCTTTTCAATCGCAATCGTCCCGTCGTTGATCTCCGGGACCTCTTGGATGAAAAGCTGTGCCACGAATTCAGGATGGCTGCGGGACAAAATGACTTCAGCGCCGCCGCTTTCTGTGTCGCGGACCTCAAGGAGCAGGGCTTGCACGCGGTCGCCGACATTGTACTTTTCCGTCTTTGGGTAAAAACGGTCGGGCATGATCGCTTCGACCTTGCCTAAGTCAATGATGAGGGTAGCGCCGCGGATGACGCGTTTGACGGTCCCTGAAATGATCTCATTGATGCGGTGGCGGTATTCTTCATAAATGACATCGCGCTCTGCGCTGCGCAGCTTTTGGGCGATGATTTGGCGCGCTGTCTGGGCAGCAATCCTGCCAAAATCGTGCGGGGTGACAGCGATGTCGACCCATTGCCCGATTTCAGCGTATGGATTGATCTTCTTCGCTTCTTCTAAAGTGATTTCCTCTTCAGGAATGGTCACCTTGTCGACGACTTCTTTTTGGGCGATGACTTCAATATTGCCAGTCTTTGGATTGATATGAACTGAAACATTGATCAATCCTTTCACGCTTTTGCGTGCGGCAGCGCGCAGCGATTCTTCAACCGCAGCGATAATCACGTCCCGCTTGATCCCTTTTTCTCTTTCGAGATATTCAAAAATGGCAACTAGATCTTTATTCATTCTCTTCTTCTTTTTCTTTTTCTTTACGTTTCTCTTTGCCTTTTTTGCTTGGGGCTCGAGATTTAGTATTAGTGCCTACGACGATGTCGTCGTGGTTCACTTTGTTTTTATCGATAAGATACTCTTTGATGGAGAGGGCGATTTTCTTGTGTTCAGGATCGAGTTTGATCACTTTTGCAGTGACCTCTTCACCTTTATGGACGACGTCTTCCACTTTGCCAAAGGGTTGATCGGAAAGCTCTGTCACATGGACGAGAGCTTCGATCCCATTGGGCAGTTCGACAAAAGCGCCGAATGCGGTGATCTTGGAGACGATGCCTTTCACTAAGCTTCCAACCGGCATGGTCTTTTCAATGCTTTCCCAGGGATTATGGCTCAACTGCTTGACGCCGAGGGTGATCTTCTTGCTCTCTTTATCGACGGAGAGGACGATCGCTTCGACTTTGTCTCCTTTTTTCAAGACCTCTGATGGGTGGGAGACTTTCTTGATCCAGCTTAAGTCGGAAATGTGGATGAGGCCGTCGATGCCGGGCTCAAGTTCGACAAAGGCGCCGTAGTTTGTCAGGTTGCGGATCTCTGCAGTGACGCTGCTGCCGATCGGGTACTTTTTCTCTACTTCGTCCCATGGATTCTTTTCTGTCTGCTTCAGTCCGAGAGAAATCTTCCCTTCATCTTTTTGAACGGAGAGGACGATCGCTTCGACCTCATCGCCTTTGTTGACGACTTCGCTGGGATCAGTGATATTTTTTACCCAAGACATCTCAGAGACGTGGATCAATCCTTCAATGCCAGGCTCGATTTCGATGAATGCGCCGTAAGGCACGAGGTTGACGATCTTGCCTCTGATTTTGGTTCCTGGAGGATAGCGGTTTTCAATTTCTTCCCAAGGATTGGACTCTTTTTGTTTCATGCCCAAAGCGACGCGCCCTTTGTCTTTGTCGACATGCAGGATCACGACTTCCAGTTCTTGGCCTAAATGGACCATTTCGGAAGGGTGCTTGATGCGCTTCCATGTCATGTCGGTGATATGGAGAAGGCCATCGATGCCGTCGAGATCGAGGAATACGCCGAAATCGGTGATATTCTTGACGATGCCGTGGCGAATGTCGCCTTCATGGATATTTTCGAGCAGCTCAGCTTTGCGGGAAATCCTTTCTTCTTCGAGCAGTTCGCGGCGGGAGACGACGATATTTTTACGTTCGGTATTAATCTTGAGAATTTTAAAGTCGTATGTCTGGCCGATGAACTCATCGAGGTTCTTAATCCGCTTGTTGTCGATTTGAGAACCGGGGAGGAATGCTTCCATCCCGATATCGACCATCAGGCCGCCTTTGACCTTGCGGATAACTTTTCCTTTAACAATGGAACCTTCCTTGCAATGGTTGACAATGTATTCCCATTGCCGTTGACGGCGCGCCTTTTCGCGCGAAAGAACGATTTGCCCATCTTCTCCTTCGGTTTGGTCGAGATAGACTTCGATCTCGTTGTCCAGATAGAGTTCGCTAGGGTCGGAGAATTCGTTGATGGGGACGAGGCCCTCCGATTTCAGGCCGACATCGACGACGACGAAATCCTTTGTGACCTCGACGATGCGCCCTTTTAAAATTTGACCGGAGCTCATGGATGAAACAGAGCCTTCGCCTGCAGCTTCTTCTTTGCGGTCAAGGAGGTTTTTAAATTGCTTGGCATCTTCCTCTTGGAATGAGACATCGTCGATAATGTTGCTTTCGTTCCAATCGATTTGTGGTTTTTTGGACATGTTAAGGGTTTCTCCTACGTTTCTATTGAAAGGTTAAAGACTATCAAAAGATTCATAATAAAATCAAGTGTAAATTCCATTGCGTCAAAGCTTAAAAATTTATTAGATTAATGGGCTATGGACATAGTCGTTTTAAAATTCGGCGGTGCAGCCGTGGCTACACCGGGGCAATTTCAAAAAATTGCGGATATCATCGTGCATAAAAGCCGGAGTGCGCGGATTGTCGTCGTCGTCAGCGCCATGGGGGATACGACAGACCAGCTCCTCGCTTTGGCCCGCCAGGTCCATCCCGAGCCTCCTCCGCGCGAACAAGACATGCTCATCAGCGTGGGGGAAAGGATCAGCATTTCTTTGCTTGCGATGGCGCTGCATCACAAAAATAAAGTCGCTATCAGCTTTACAGGAAGCCAATCAGGCATCATCACCTCTCTTAAACATTCAGACGCGTCGATCATTGCCGTCAAGCCCCATCGGATCCTCAAAGAGCTCGACGCCGGCAAGGTCGTCATCGTCGCTGGCTTTCAAGGCGTCAGCTATGAAGGGGAGATCACCACTTTGGGCCGGGGCGGTTCCGATACGACCGCAGTTGCGCTGGGCGTGGCCCTTGGCGCATCATGCGTGGAATTTTACAAAGATGTTAAAGGGATCTATTCCGAAGATCCAAAAAAAAACTCATCTGCAACTTTTTATTCTACTTTGACATTTGATGAGGCCATTGAAATTGTCGAAAAAGGGGCTAAAGTGCTCCACCCTCGTTGCATTCGCCTCGCTGCAAAAAATGATTTGCCTTTGCACGTCCTTTCTTTTTCCGATCCCCATGGAGAAGGAACGTGGATCGGGCCCCAATCGAGGGGTATCTATAACTTGACTTTTGAAGGAGAAACCGGTTATCAATGAAGTTTATTTCTAACGAGTAAAAAATATTAATATGGAAAAGAAAATACCGGTACGCGTGGAGCCGTCGATCCTCTCAGGGGACTTTGGGAAGCTGGCCGATGAAGCCAAGCGGGCCGAGGATGCGGGGGCTGATGCGCTGCACATCGATATCATGGATGGGCATTTCGTCCCTAATTTGTCGCTGGGGCCGCGTGCGGTAGCTGCAATCAACCGCGCAACATCGCTTTTTCTCGATGTCCATATCATGATCTATAACCCTTTTGATTACATTGAGCGGTTTGTGGAGGCGGGGGCCAATCGCATCACATTTCATTTTGAGGCGACCGAAGATGTGGAAGACACATTGAATTACATCCGCCGATGCAATGTGGAAGCAGGGCTGGCCTATTGTCCTGAGACGAGCGAATCGCTCATCCCTAAGTATCTCGACAAATGCGATTTGATCTTGCTCATGACTGTCAATCCGGGATTCGGGGGGCAGGAATTTATGTCTGAGGTATTAGAAAAGATCAAATTCACGCGCGACATCTGCAATCGATTCAACCTGCGCAAAGGAGGCGTCTCCAAAGAGGGTTCGCCGCCTTTCGATATTCAGGTAGATGGAGGCATCACTCCGGAAACTGCGCAATTGTGCGTCGAGGCGGGAGCGAATGTCTTAGTCTCGGGAACTTATCTTTTCGGCTCTAAGAACATGCGCGACGCGATACACAAACTCAAAAGCTAGGAGCGGGAGTTTCATGAAAAAGATCGTCGTCATCGGAGGAGGAACGGGGAATTTTGCCGTATTGCATGGGCTCAAAGCTTACGATGTCGATTTAAGCGCGATCGTTTCCATGGCCGACGATGGGGGAAGCACCGGCATTTTGCGCGATGAGCTGGGCGTACTGCCGCCAGGCGACGTAAGGCAATGCCTGGTCGCCCTCTCGAATTCTTCCAATATGATGCGCTCCTTGATGAATTACCGCTTTGAAAACGGGGGATTGGAAGGGCACAGTTTTGGCAACTTGCTGCTCTCTGCGCTCGAAAAGGTGACAGGCAGCTTTGAGAAGGCGGTCGAAGAGATGGGCAAAATCCTCTTCATTCAAGGAAAAGTCATCCCCGTCACGACGCACGAGGTACGCCTCAAGATGCTGCTCAACAACCGCACGCTGCTCGAAGGGGAAAAAGAAGTCTATCTCTCCCAAGAGATCGATCAAGGGTATAAAAGCATCTATTTGGAGCCGTTCCCTAAAGCAAACCCCCATGCAATTGACGAGATCATGAATGCAGATATGATCGTCGTTGGCCCTGGAGGGCTGCACACATCGCTCATCCCCAACCTCCTCGTCGAGGGAGTGAGCGAAGCCCTGCGCAATGCGCAAGCAAAAAAGGGATTCGTCGTCAATTTGATGAATCGAAAAGGGCAGACGACAGGTTTTAAAGTCAGCGACTACATCAAAGAGGTCAGCCGTTTCATCGGCGAAGATATCTTTGATTTCATCTTGGTCAACGATCAAGACCCGCCCCAAGAATTGATCGAAGTCTATGCGGAGGAAGGGGAGCTTGTTGAAAACGACATGAAAGACGGCCGGGTGATCTTGGCGCCTCTTCTCGGCGATCCCAAAGACGCTCCCAAGAAAGATCTCCTCAAGCGGAATTTGATTCGGCATGATTCCAAAAAATTAGCCCAGGAGTTGATGAAAATTGTTAATCATCTTTGACCTGGACGACACGTTGATCGATACCTCCGGGTGCATCACTCATTATAAACTCGAAGACGCCTTGAACCTCATGGTCAATCAAGGGCTGCAGGTTCCTGACCTTAACGGATCCCTCGATCTGTTGCGCCGACTAAACCACACCGCGGAGAGCGCGCGCCGCGCACTTTCCGAGTTCATCGAAATTCTCGGCGCTGATAAGAAATTCTATGAAATGGGCGTTAAAGAAATTTATCAGAACATTTCACCTGATCTGCCGATATATCCCTTGGAAGGCGCCCTCGAGCTGCTCACCCATCTCTCAGAGCATCATCAACTTGCCCTTGTGACCATCGGCGATACAGCTCAACAGATGAATAAAATGGAAAAAGCTGGCATAGATTCTCTAATTTTTAGTAAAATCGCTGTTTGCGAAGATCGCAATAAAAAGCCTCATTATCAAGTGATTATGGACGAGCTCGGCTATCTTCCTTCTGAGGTGATCGTCTGCGGGGACAGAGTGGCTCTCGATCTTGCGCCTGCGCGCGAACTCGGGTGTAAAACTGTCCAAATGCGATGGGGACGGGGCTTAAGTGCGCCCAGTGTGCCCAGTGTGATGGGGTTCAAGGGCGAAGTGGATTACTGCATCTCTGAGCTTAAAGAACTCAAAGGGATAGTGAGCGACATTATGACTTTTTCATCTTTTTAGGAACTATGACTACAAGCAATCAATTATCTCCAGGTATGACCTTATCGATCGACGGAAAAATCTACCGCGTGGAGTCCTGCGTCAAGGTCACCGTCGCCAAAGGCGTTCCTTTTATCAAGACAAAGCTCAAAAATCTGCTCTCTGATGAAGTCATCGAGAGAAATTTCAAACTCAATCAACCGATCCAAGATGTCTCGCTTGCTGAAAGGCGATTGGAATATCTCTATCTTGAAGGCAAAGACTATTTATTTTTAGATGTCGGCAACCTCGAGCAAGTGCTCGTGCCATCATCGGTCATCGGCGATAAGGTGAACTACCTCAAAGAAGGGATCGAGCTCAAAGCGATGTTTTACGGCCACTCCATCTTTTCCGTGGAGCTGCCTCAATTTTTGGAATTGATGGTCGTCAAGACCGAGGAGAGCGAGTCAGCAGCCCACGTCGCCAATGCCACAAAGCTCGCCATCTTAGAAACAGGTGCAAAAGTCGAAGTGCCCATGTTCATTGAGTCAGGAGACATCATTAAAGTCGATACTCACACAAACGAATACATTCAACGAGTGTAAAGGAGGGATTCGTGGACATGAAGCAAATCAAGGAATTAATGGCTGCCATGGAAAGGGCGGGCATTAAGAAATTGACGATCAAGCAAAAAGGCGGCGATGAAGTGCATTTAGAACGCCACGATGAGACAGCCCCCGCATCCCAAGCTCCCCTTGCCTTTTATCCCCCTCCCATGTACGCGCATGCCCATCCCCCGGCAAGAGAGCCTGAAGCGCCCCGCCCCCATGCCCACAAGCCCCCTCATGAAGAGGGGGCCGCTGCTGCCAAAAAAGAAGAGAAGCCCGGAAAATTTGTCGTCGCCCCGCTCGTCGGCACTTTCTATGCTGCCCCATCCCCGGATGATCCCCATTTTGTCAAAGTCGGCGATCGCGTCGATGAAAATACCGTCGTCTGCATCATCGAGGCGATGAAAGTGATGAACGAAGTCAAAGCCGGCGCCAGCGGAACGATCGCTGAAATTTTGGTCGATAATGCCCATCCGGTCGAGTTCGGCACGAAGTTATTCCGCATTGTGTAAGAGGATGCTATGCAGAAAGTTTTAGTTGCCAATCGCGGTGAGATTGCTGTTCGCATCATTCGGGCATGCCATGATCTAGGTTTGCAGACGGTTGCCGTTTACTCCACAGCAGATGCTGAAGCCCTCCATGTGCTGCACGCAGACGAAGCTATATGCATTGGAGAAGCCCCATCCCAAAAATCCTATTTAAAAATTTCCAATATCCTTTCCGCCTGTGAGATCACAGGCGCCGACGCATTGCATCCAGGATACGGGTTTTTGAGCGAAAATGCCAACTTT
>JASHWX010000049.1 GCA_030043815.1 Candidatus Rhabdochlamydia sp. | reverse complement strand
GCTGATTTCTTGCATAAGAAAGTTAATGAATGTTAAAATAGGCTGATGAAAATGTTGTTCTTAGGCCTGATTAGGCTTTATCAGCTGTGTCTTAGCCCGTTAATGGGGCAGTGTTGCCGTTTTTACCCGAGTTGCTCGGATTATGCGATTGAGGCGGTGAAAAAGCATGGGTGCTGCAAGGGGTTGAGACTGATTGTGATGCGTCTATTTAAATGCCATCCTTGGCATTCGGGTGGGGTTGATCAAGTTCCTTAAAATGGGTTTCATGTCTTCTATTTCTTTACCGAATGAAATATGGGTATATTCGTTGAGTTTCCTGGATCCTGCGTCAAAGGCGGCTGCTAGGCAAACTTGTAAGGCATTTTCTGAGTATCTAAAAAAAGATGAGAAAAGAAAGGTAGAGTATTTCTGCACAAAGGCGGCTGAAAGAGGATTTCTTAATCTTCTCGAGTGGGCGAAAACTTGTGGATACAGATGGGACGAAAAGACTTGCACTGCTGCGGCTTCAGGAGGGCATCTTGATGTGCTGAAATGGTTGAGGATTCATCAAGCGCCTTGGAATAAGGAGATGGCTGCGGGGGCGGCTGAAATGGGGCAGCTTGAGGTGTTGAAGTGGGCAAGGACGAATGGGGCGCCGTGGGATGAAAGAGTGTGCATCCATGCCGCATCAAATGGGCATCTTGAGGTGTTGAAGTGGGCAAGGGAAAATGGGGCGCCGTGGGATAACAGGATGTGCATGTATGCAGCGAGGAAAGGCCGTCTTGATGTGTTGAAGTGGGCAAGGGTGAATGGGGCGCCGTGGGATGGGAGGACTTTGGTTGAGGCTGCTCAATGCGGTCGTCCTGAAGTGTGGGAATGGGTCTATGCTAATGGTTAGGAATTTCTAGCTGCTTGCCGGGACGAAGCTTTTCCGTTTCTAAGTGGTTCACGCGTTTAATTTCTTCTACACTGACTTTGTATTTGCGGGCGATTTTCCAGAGGTTGTCGCCGGGTTCGATGGCGTGGAATTTTGTTTTGGCTGGGGTGGGTGGGGGAAGTGCGGCTGCTTGGGTGTGGGGTTCGACGTGGAGCAGGGAGGCGGCGCGCTTGCAGACGGAATCGGTGCGGGGTGAGGCGAGGAGTTCTTTGGCGAAGGATTCGAGGAGGGGTGTTTTGTCGGGATAAAGGTCGAGAAGGGTGAGGATCTGGGTGTCGTCGAGGCGCTTGAGGACGTAGTCGCGGTCGGTGTCGAGGAGAAGTTTTGCGGCGAGTTTGGAGTGGTGCTCGACGAGAAATGCGCGGCGGCGATCGGGTGTGAGATCCAGGGCGGCGCGTTGCTGGGCGGTCAAGTCGGAGATGGCGGTCCATTCGCCGTCGCAAATGAGGTCGATGATCTGTTCTCGTGCGAGGTTGAGTCCGCTTTTAGAAAATAGGGTATTGAGGGCATGGTATTCGGGTGTGAGGTAAAAGGCGTCGAGAAGGGTGGTGTCGCGGGGGGTTGGGGAGCGTTTTAATTCGTAAAAAAGGCCTTGGCTCGTGAGGGGCCATTTTTCTGTCTTGGCGTATTGGAGAATGGCCTGAAATTGATAGTCGGCAAGGCCAGGGAAGACGGGAAGGTCGATGGTTTCCTGTCCTTCTTGATTGGTGAAGAGCAGAGTGCGTCTTTGCAGGGGGATTCCGCCGAGGGCTTTGTCGAGGTTGAAATGATGGAAGGCGACGAGGCAGGCGAGCGAGAGATCGCGCTTGGTGAGCCCTTCTTCGATGAGGTCTCGGTTTTCTAGGCGGAGGAGGAGCTCTTGATAAGGCAGAAGGGAATAGGAGCGGATGAGCTGGAAGTTTGTTTCTTTGGCGGCGAGATTTTTGGCGGGTTGGAGCTCGATGGCAAGAGTTTCTTGTTTTTCTTTCAGCACAAAATAGGCAAAAGTAGCAACAAGTCCAATATTTAAAGTGCCGCTGATGATGAGGGCTTGTGTAAGGGTGCGGGTGCGGCGGATCCAGACGTTGCTATCTTGCATGATTTTGCTTGAGTTTGGTATAAATACTCATCATATGAAAGTTCCTTTATCTTGGCTAAAAGAATATTTACCTCTGACAGAAATCCCTGATGAGGCGTTGACCTTGGCTGGCATCGAGGTTGAGGGCGTGGAGGCTTCTGCTTTGAAGTTTTCAGGTGTCGTCGTCGGGCAGGTGTTAGAGACAAACAAGCATCCGTTTGCCGATCGCCTCTGCGTAGCAAAAGTAACGGATGGCAAAGAAGAATTTCAAGTGGTCTGCGGCGCGCCGAATTGCCGCGCTGGACTTAAAGTGGCATTTGCCAAAATCGGGGCGGTTTTGCCCGAATTCAAGATCAAAAAGAGCAAAATCCGCGATGTGGAATCGTTTGGAATGCTTTGCGCTGCCGATGAGCTGGGACTTGGGGCTGGCGGTAAAGGAATCATGGAGCTCGGGGAAGAGTTTGAAGTCGGCAAAGATCTGGGCGCTTATTTTTCAGATGTGATCCTGGATGTTTCGTTGACTCCCAATCTGGGTCATTGCTTCAGCATTTATGGGATTGCGCGCGCACTTTCTGCGCTGCTGAATTTGCCCCTTAAAGCGCATCGGTTTGAGCTGAAGCAAGAGGGCGATGCTGCTTTTCGTGTAGAATTGATCGATAAAAGGCAATGCCACGCTTACGCCTGCCTTGCCGTCAGCGCTGTCCAAGTGGGGCCGTCGCCTGCGTGGCTGTCAAAAAAGCTCGAGGCGTGCGGCCTTCGCAGCATCAACAATGTCGTGGATGTGGGAAATCTCGTGATGCTGGAATTTGGCCAGCCTCTGCACATGTTCGATGCGGACAAGATCGAAGGGGATGCCCTCTTTGTGGTGTCGCAGACAGATTACAAAGAACTTGAGACGCTCGATGATGCGGTGCATTTAATTCCTCCTGAGGCGCTTTTAATTTGCGATGCCAAAAAACCGCTTGCCTTTGCAGGAGTGATCGGCGGAAAAAATTCCTCTGTGACTGAATCGACAAAAAATGTTCTGATCGAGGCTGCTTATTTTACGCCGCAAGCTGTGCGCAAGACGGGACGCCTGCTCGGCTTTAAGACCGATTCTGCTCAGCGTTTTGAAAAAGGGATCGATCCAAGCGCTGTCGTCGAAAGATTGCGCTACGCTGCTGCACTGCTATGCGAGGTCGCTGGCGGAAAAGCCTCCAAAGTCATCAGCCAAGAAAAATCTCACGAGTTCCATGAAAAGAAAATTGCATGCCGCCCTGAGCGCGTCAATGCGCTGCTTGGGACGAGCTTAAGCCATAGCGAGATTGCCGCGATTTTCCGCCGTTTGGGGATGCATGTCGACGAAAAAACATTCCTCGTCACTGTGCCTACCTTCCGAGGCGATATTGGGGCAGAGATCGATCTTATAGAAGAGGTCGCCATCGTCTACGGCTACAATCTCATTCCAAAACCCTCTCCCCTTCATGTCTCATCGACCATTGCCCACGCGCCGCTTTTCCTTTTAGAAAAGGACATCCGCGAACGCCTTGCCGCGCAAGGACTGCAGGAGATGATGTCGTGCGATCTGATCAGCCCGGCCCAAGCTGCGATGACGATCGAAGCTGGCATGGACAAAGATACGCTGATTTCCGTGCTGCACTCGCGATCGATCGATCAATCCGTCTTGCGGTCTTCCTTGCTTCCTGGACTTTTACAAGCGGTCAAATACAATTGGGACCACGGAAATCCGACCGTCGCTGGATTTGAAGTGGGCAGGATTCACTTCAAAGATCGGCAGCAATATGTAGAGCCTTCAGTAGCAGGAATTATTTTATCGGGAAAACGCGCGCCCTATCATTGGGACCCAAAACCTGAAGAATTCGACTTTTTCGATCTCAAGGGGATGATCGAAAATCTGCTCTCCGGACTGAAAATTGAAAATTTGCGGTTCGAACCCTCTCATTTGCATACGCTGCATCCAGGCAGACAAGCCCGCGTGAAAAAAGGAGATGCGGTCGTCGGGGTTTTAGGCGAGGTCCATCCCGATCTCGTGCGAAAAATCGACGTGCCCCAGCGGATCTTTTTCTCGGAAATCAACCTTCACGAATTAATCCCATTGATTCCAAAGAACTGGAAGGTCGTGATGCCGTCTGCATTCCCAGGTTCAGAACGCGATTGGACGGTGACGCTGAACGAAACGATGCCTATCGAGAATGTTTTGCGCGCGATCCGTTCCATACATTCTAAGATTTTGGAAAATGTCGAGCTTTTAGATCTTTACAAAAGCGAGCAAATCGGCAAAGATAAGAAAAATGCAACTTTCCGCTTCTTCTATCGCGACTTAAGTAAGACCATTGCCTTTGAAACAGTCGAGCGCGAACATGCGCGCATCACGGGTGAAGTGGGGAAAAATTTAGGAGCATAAACTCATGAAAAGCACAGTGTTTGCACTCTTGGGATCTCTGGCTCTCGTCCTAACTGGATGCGGAAACAACAACAAAGAAGATCAGGGAGTCGTCTCCCAACGCTACATCCACAAATACGGCTATGCTGTCTCCCAAGATGAATGGGAAGCAAAGAATTACCCAGGGCAAGTGATCACCCTCAAAAACAATGGCGTTACGGTGACGGAGACCTATGAAAATGGCCAGCTCCACGGCCCCGTATCACATACCTATCCACATAGTCAAACTGTCGAACACTATGCGCTCTACAATCAAGGCATCAAGGTCAAAGAGATCTTCTATGACATCGCGGGAATGCCTGTCGAAGAATTCGTCAAGCTCTCTCCAACCCGCCATTCTGTGACGAAATGGTTTGCGGAAGGCTCTCCGATGCTTGTGGAAGAATTTGTCGGCGAAGAGCTGCTCGATGGGCAATATTTCACTCTCAATAACGAAATCGAGACGCGCATTGAAAAAGGGATCGGCCTGCGCACTGAGCGCGATCGCAATGGCGTTCTGATCGCCCGTGAAGTCTTTGAACAGGGGTACCCCGTCAAACGAGAAACTTATTATCCCGGTGGCGCGCCTGAGAGCATCGCTTATTATTTCCGCAATTGTTTACATGGGGAAAAGCGCACCTATGCTAAAACAGGCGAGCCGCTTGCCATTGAAGAATGGGTCAATGGCCAATTGCACGGCAGATCGACCTATTTTAAAAGCGGCGTCCGCTACCTCGAGATTTCTTATCTCTATGGCCAGAAAAACGGGCTGGAGCGCCATTACATCGATGGCAATATCCTTTCCCAAGAAATTGTCTGGAACAACGGCCAAAAGCACGGCCCCTCTGTCTATTTCATCGACGGCCGCCCTGAAAAACAGTGGTTTTACGATGGCGAAGCTGTCAGCAAGAACAAATTCGACGAGCTGTCGCAATTAGACGAGATGATCATCAATAACTCTACTCTATTGGCGCCTCAACGCCATTGACGTCCTCGAATATCGCTGTTTCCTGGGGATCGGGGAGAAGATCGGTAATGAACTTCCGATCTTCTTCCGGCCCTGCAGTCATTTCAGGGTCTTCGACGTCTGCCATCACCATGTTGTCATAATCGGGCTCTTGCTCTTCCTCTTTCGGACTGCAGGCGGAGAGCAAAAGCAACATCGAAAAAAGAATTCTCATTTTTGGGCCCCTTGTTTTTTTGTCATACTACTCGTTTGGCACACTTTTCGCATCTATCTTTATTTGAACAAATGGAGGAAGTATGACGAAGGATGAGATGCAAAAGAGGATCTCGGAGCTGGAGTCGATCAATGACCAACTCCAGACAGAAATCCGCTACCTCGACCAGCTGCTCAGAGAAGTGGGCTTTGAAGAAGGGCTAAAGACACTCAAGTTCGCAGCGCGAGAATTGATCGAACAAGATAAGATGCAAGATTTAGAAGAGTAGTTGTTTAAGATCATCGAGGCTTAAAATTTCGAACTCTGAATCCAGCAGATGGTCAGAGAGAGCATTTTTGCTCGCTTTGAGCTTCATGATCTTCTCTTCGATGCTCAGGGCAGTGATGTAGCGGCGCGCAATCACGGTCCCCGTTTTGCCGAGCCTGTGCGCCCGGTCGATCGCTTGCCGCTCGACCGCCTCATTCCACCAAGGATCATAAAGAAAGACGTAGTCTGCGGCCGTCAGGTTCAAGCCCACACCGCCCGCTTTGAGGCTGATCAAGAAGATCGAGACGTCCGCATCGCTTTGAAATTGCCTGACGGGGGTTTCCCGGTCCTTTGTGCTGCCGTCGAGATAGACATAATTCCAGCCTTTCTCATGAACCTCTCTTCGAATGAGACCAAGCATTTGCGTAAATTGACTATAGACCAAGACTTTGCGCTTTTCTTCGACGACCTCTTGAAGATCTGCCATCAGGCGCTCTAACTTAGAGCTGCCCTCTTCTTCTCCCACTAGCAAAGGATGATCGCAAAGCTGGCGCAGCCGTAAAATCGCCTCTAAAATTTCTATCCGGCGCTCCTTGGTCCTAGCGCTTTTAAGCCATTGTTCGTAGATTTGCCGCTCGCGCTCGGACATTTCGACATAGACAATCTGTTCGAGCTTGGGGGGAAGCTGCAAGGCGACTTGCTCTTTCTTTCGCCTCAAAAGAAATGGGCGGATCTTTTTCTTAATGAGTTCAAGAGGCATCTTTTTATCGAGCAGATCGGGACTTAAAAACTGAAAGATCGAATGCAGGTCCTCGATCCGATTTTCAATCGGGGTGCCTGTGATCACAAGGCGAAAATCGCTTTTTAGCTTAAAACAAATGCACGCCGTTTGGCTTTCGGCATTTTTGATCGCTTGGCCCTCATCGAGCACAATACATTGATAATCAATAGATTGGATAATTTCTGCGTCGATGCGAAGCAATGCATAGGAGGTCAAGATGATCGGTTTTGCCGCAAGTTCTTCTCGTGCTGTCAGCCGGTCCTTCCCCTCGTGCCGATAGACCGCAAGGGACGGCAAAAATTTCTCAAATTCCCTCTGCCAATTGAAAAGAAGCGAAGTGGGCACGACGATCAAAATAGGACGCGTCAGAGTGCAGCAGGAAAAAAATGCCAGGACTTGAACAGTTTTACCGAGTCCCATTTCATCAGCGAGCAATCCTCCCAATCCCTCATCATTTAAGAACTTGAGCCATTGGAGCCCCTCATTTTGATAGGAAAAAAGTGTCCCTTGAAAGGCATGAGCGAGGTTAACGGGCGGCATTTGGGGAGTAGGAATCTGGAGTTCGTCAAGTAAGGGAAGCAGAACCCCAAGCTGATTTTTTTTCAATTTTCCTTCGGAGACGTGGTCGATCAAATCGGCCCAGTTTGGGTTGAACTCCACTAAACCTACGCTCTCAAGGGTAAGCTCGACAAATTGCTCTCTTCGATTGAATGCTCCGCCCACATCTTGGAGGTCGACCTCATGGCCGCCGTAATGAAATTTTGCTTTAACCGCGATCGCCTCTTGAGAAAAAGTCGCCTCGAGATCGACTTTTTTTTGACGCATCACCCGTCTGCCTTTGAAGTCAAGGATTGTCCATCCGATTTCAAGTAAAAAGGTCAAGCTCTTCGCCACTTTGTCCATCGGGCAGTAATAATGGGACGCGCCGACAATCTTCTTGATGAAATCAGTCTCCAGCAAGTCGTTTTCCCACCCTTTTTCTGCTTGGGGACTCTTCTTTCCAAAGACTCCATAATCAAAGAGCAGGTTCGCAAAGGCCCCATGCCTGTCCGTCAGCTGCAAAATGGGAAGGGGCTCCGACGAGGGCTTTTCCGATTTCCAGTGGACATCGACCTCATTTAAAAATCGGGTCAATTCCGCCCCTTTCATCACCTTGGCCCCAACAAATTCCACCCGCTCGTTCATTTTTCGAGCGACCCAGTTCATCAATACCCAAGGAAAACGGACCTCCTGACAAGCGTGCAGGGGCCCTGATTGAGCCCCAAGTTTCCAGCAGGGTGTGATTTTTGCAGAATCGGAAGAGAGCAGCTCCGCCTCATAGTAGACATCCATGGGAGTGAAAGGGTCGACAATTACCTTCTTTCCTTGGTAGAATGGGTCAAATGAGCTCAT
This sequence comes from Candidatus Rhabdochlamydia sp., assembly GCA_030043815.1. GTDB lineage: Bacteria > Chlamydiota > Chlamydiia > Chlamydiales > Rhabdochlamydiaceae > CAJCIW01. The sequence goes on along the minus strand of JASHWX010000049.1, from coordinate 1,221 downwards.
ATAAGGATAAATTAAAAATTTGGGAAGAAGGCAGCGAGCGCGCTCGAAAAGAGCATCCCCTGAAAACATTCGCCACGCTCCCGAACATGCCCGGAATTACCGCAGAGACAGCCAAAGGGTTGAAATGGAAAAGCATTAAGTATCTCCTATCAAACGATCACAACCGCATTTTTATGCGTCATTTCTTTAAACATCCCTTCAAGTATACCTTCAACTTCTTAAAATCGATGATAAAAAAAGAGCCGTACTCCCGCGACGGCGACTTTTTTTTCTACGGAATTCCCTCTGTCGAAGCCTTCGAAGAGCTCGTCAAACAAAGTGATTCCCACCTCATCGTGGGATTTTCTTACTGCCATAAGCCCTTTGAATGCCCATCGGGAAGATTTTCCGCCGAGTGCATCCACGATCCCAACCATCCCGTCTGCCGCCAATGTTTCATCGGCAAAGCAGTCCATATGCTTCCCCTAAAAATCACCCCTCTTTTCATCCCGACAGTGCATTACATCGGAGAAAAGATGTTCGAGGCGGCCGATAAAAAGATCGTCTTTCTCATCACCGCCTGCGAGATGACCCTAAAAATGTTCGGCGACTGGGCAAATATGCTCGGCGCGCGCGGCATCGGCGTGCGCCTCGACGGGAGAATTTGCAACACGATGCGCGCCTTTGAGCTTTCCGAGCGCGGCATTAAACCTGGCTTGACCGTTGTTCTTCCAGAGACGGAAAAACGCATTCTCGACATCTTCGAAAAGGTTTAGGACGGCCCGACCTTTCATAGGGCCGCACGCGCGGCGTCTCTTTGCACGCTTCGCAGCAACACCCTAAAAATTGATCCGCACACTTAGGGCAGCACAAAAAAAGTTCATTGCAGTCCATGTTCGCACAGTTGTAATAGACATCGGAAAGCGCATCGCAATGCCGGCAGCGGCTGATGATCTCATCTTTATCGTCGGCAATGGGCACAGCCAAACGGTCATCGAACACAAACAATTTTCCCCGCCAATGCTCGCTCCCTTCCTTGAGCCCGTAACCGATGATTCCGCCATCGAGCTGATAAACGTTTTCAAAACCTTCTTTTTTGAGCAGCGAAGAATAGAGCTCGCAGCGGATCCCGCCTGTGCAATACATCATCACCTTCGCCTCTTTGGGATCGAGATGCTCTTTGAGCTTGCGCGCATATTCAGGAAATTGACGGAATGTCTCGAGTTTGGGCAATTCGGCCCC
>JASHWX010000048.1 GCA_030043815.1 Candidatus Rhabdochlamydia sp. | reverse complement strand
TAAGTCGAACTCTGATCAATCAGAATGAAGAGCAAAGAAACAATGTGCAGAACACCATTTCGGAACAGATGGCGGAAAGCCAGGTCATCATCGATGCCGTCCTCAGCACAATTTCCAGTTTTTCCTTCGAGGTGCAGCGGTTTGCTCCGACCGAAAGCAATATTCAGAATGGAACTTGGGCGGAAACATCCGACCTTTTGCTAGGCCACAAGTGGATCCAATTTCTGCAAAACACCTACGACGGCAAATCGCTGTCGACGATTTATACGCAGGCCCCCATCCGTAAAACCTATCGGGTCCCGATCGATAACGACCTTAGCTGGATCTATCTTGGAGATAGGTTTTACGTGGGTGTGCGGCTGCCCTATAGCACCGGCGATCAAGCCTCTGAGCACACGACCGGTACTGCGCCGACAGGATACATGTTATTTGATTACAATGATTTAAAGAAATCAACGCCCCCCCTCACAAAAACATGGGCGCCGATTCCTGTGAAGTGGACAGAAGGACTAGTCCTCGAAGTCGATGCGTTTGCAAAGGCTTTTCAGCGTGCCTTTTCCCTGAAGACCGAGCCTCCGAAGGTCGATCTTAAGACTATCAATGAAGCCTTTAGCAAACAGAGTGCTGGATTCGGGATCCTTCCTGCGGAGCCCATCTTTTCAAAAGAGAGCGTAGAAAAGATTGCATTGAGATACTCCAAGATCGATTTGATATGGACTTTGCTTGCGATTTATAATACGGGTATTTTTGGGAACGATCCATTTGCCTTTCCCTCTCCCTCAGCGCTGACGCTCTTCGCAGACGACTATCAAGTAGGATTTGGGCTGGATGCTAAAGACACTCTCATTTCAAAGCCGCTTTTTGATGATGCAAAATATTATCAACAAAATCCTCCTTCCGACCCCAAATCTAACCTCGCCAGTTCGATCGCGGTCATCACATTGCCAAACCATATCTACTTAGGAAATACCCTCCAGCTCTCTGTTGAAACTCCAAGCGATGAGAGAAAAGGGTATTTGACGATCGGTTCGAACATCGATGTGTTGATGCGCGATCTCGTCTCGATGTTCAAACTCTCCACTTTTTTTGTGCACGGCGGAAAAATTCTCAGCGGGTATAGCGGGGAGGGCAAAAAGCTCGATTTAAGCCCTTTCTCAAGCCTGCCTATTGAAACAATTCTAAAGCAGCGCTCGGGCGTCATTGCCTGGAACGGCGCCGATTACTACTTCTGGCATTTAATCCCCATTCAAGCAGCCGACCTGCATTTCTTTCTGTTGAACCCTGTGGAAAAAGAATTTTCTTTGCTCACTCAACTCATGCATGGCAGCGAACATGTCGTATCGACAATCTTAAGGGATATCCATTACACAGGCCTTATCGCATTGCTCATCACCATTGTGGTTTTGCACAACATCTCGCGCAGGATCACTCGGCCCATCATTCAGCTTTCAAAAGAGACAGAAAAAGTGGCCCACGGAAGATTGGATGAAGTGCAATTTCCAAAAGCCAAGAACCACGATGAAATTGCGATCCTCTGCCAATCCTTCGAGGGGATGGTCAAAGGACTGCAAGAGCGGGAGAAGGTCAAAGGGGTCCTCGACAAAGTCGTTTCTCATGAAATTGCCCAAGAAATTCTCAAAGGCGCTGTGCATCTTGGCGGCGAAGAAAAGACAGTGACAGTCTTGTTTGCAGATATCCGCGATTTCACCAAAATGACTCAAAACATGCCGCCTCATAAAGTCATTGAATTCCTCAATACGTGCATGACAAAAGTTTCCCAAATCATCGAAAAAAACAGCGGCGTTGTCGACAAATACATCGGCGATGAGGTCATGGCGCTCTACGGCGCGCCTGTCTCTTTGCCGAAAGCGGGACTGCTGGCTGTGCGCACTGCGATTGAAGTCAACGAGTCCATGGCGAAATGGAATCAAGAGCTTGCTTTACAAGGTTTAGCTCCGATCGAGCTGGGAATCGGGATTCACACCGGAATGATGCTCGTCGGAAATATGGGCGCTGAAAAACGGCTGAACTACACCGTGATCGGCAGCCATGTGAATTTAGCTGCGCGCCTCTGCTCATCTGCAAAGCGCAAAGAAATTTTAATTTCCAAGGCGACCCTCGACGAGCCTGGAGTGCAGGAAAAATTCGTTTACAAAGAGATGCCGCCGATGACCTTTAAAGGCTTTGATCAAGCATTTCCTGTCTACAGCATCCAGGGTAGGAAGACATGAGAAAGTTGATCAGCAGATTGAGGGAGTCGATTTTTTACCGATTTGCCGAAGAAAGAAAAGAAAAAGAGACAATTCTCGAATCCTTGGGAGAGGGAGTCATCACTGTCGACGCCGAAATGAATATCCGCACTGTTAATTTTATCGGCTCGAAGATGATCGGAAAGCCCCGGCGCCAATTGACCGGCAAGCCATTTCCCGTCGATTCCCCATTGCTCAAATCGTGCCATTTTTTGCTGATCTCTGCCCAAGAGAAATTATGCGTCTTAACGGATTCCATCTTCTTAGGCGAAGCAAAGAAAATCTATCTCGAGCTCATTGCGGTCCCCAAGCGTTCCGGCGCCATCTTGGTGCTGCAAGATAAATCGAGCCATCACAGAGTCCTCGAAATGGGAAAAGATTTTGTCGCCAATGCTTCCCATGAACTGCGCACACCCATCACCATCATCAAAGGGTTTGCAGAGACCCTTCAAGACTTGCCCGAATTGCCGCGCGAAATGGTCGTCGATATCACAGAAAAGATCGTGCGCAACTGCCAGCGCATGGACACCCTGGTGAAAAATCTCCTCACATTGGCCGATCTCGAAAACCTTCCCGATTCCGGCTTCCAAGAGTGCGATCTCGTCGCTCTTTCCGAAACCGGCCGCCAAGTCGTCCTAGCCGTTTATCAAGATGCATGCATCGGGATCGAAAAAGACAGTGAAACCCTTCTCGTCTCCGCAGACCCCGATATTTTAGAGCTTGCGATCATCAACCTGCTCGATAACGCTGCCAAATATTCTAAAGACGCTGCCAAGATCGCCATCAAGCTCGAACGAAATGCCGATGAGGCGATCATCGCGATCAGCGACAAGGGCATCGGCATCCCGACCCCCGACCTCGAACACATTTTTGAGCGCTTCTATACCGTCGATCGAGCCCGCTCGCGCAGGCTCGGCGGCGCCGGCCTCGGCCTATCGATCGTCAAGACGATCATCGAAAAGCATCACGGGACCATCAAAGTTGCTTCCGTTTTAGGCGAAGGAACGACCTTCACCATCCGTTTACCCATCCACTGCGAGGAACTATGTTTAAGAAATGCATGATATTATTCATCATCAACGCCGCGGCGTTTTGCGATGAGCCAAAGTTGTATATTGCGACCGATCAAATCCATTTTGCCGACAATAGAATCTATGTCGAAATCGATGCGGCGATTTATGAAACCCCCGCTATTCATGCGGATGGCAATGGCTATTACATCGTGAGTGCGGCAAAAAGCGGGCATTGTTCTTGGTATCAATGGGAATGCTCTAATCCCGAATGCCAAGCATGCAATCTCATTGGAAGGGATTGGACATGCCAAAAGTGTGGAAAGCCTATTTACACAATTAAGATAGAGTAAATCAAAGACTTTTCTCTACCCTGATTCCAGTCTTAATATCCTTTCCTGCGATTTGATCGCGCGGAGAGGGCTGCTTGGAATAATTAAAATAGGATTCCAAAATGGAAAACTGTGAGGCGTGGGCGGGATTTTTTGTTATCAAAGCTTGAAGTTCTTCTTTCGAAAAGAAGAAGTACTTTCCATCTGTTTCCCACTTTTTTTTCTCTTCAGCAAGCACAGCAAGCGCTATTTCTTCACCAAAAAAGGCTTCGAGAAGAACAGGGCTTGCAAAACTAAAAAAAGCCGCATGTTCACTCTTGCTGAGCGAGATAAAATCGCCGAGCGGGGGAATGCCATTTTCTTGAGAGTATTGATTGGTCCCTTTAAGCAGTTTATAAAAGACCTGTTTGAGTGCAGGGTCGTCAGGATGGAGGTCAGCGAGCACTTCCGTTTCTTGTTTGCGAGCTTTTTTAATCATTGCATCGATCAAGTGATATTCGGTACCCGGTTTGAGCTTTTCTTTGTAAAGCAGCCGCAAAAACTGTGCAAGGTACTCGTAGAGAGGATGGAGATGGAGCTCTCCTTGATGCACGATGAGCGGGGCGAGGTGGAATTTAGAGTTGTCATAGGGAGGAAAAAAATTGCGCTTAGATAGATATTCAACATTCTTTTGCTTTTGAGAAGGGGTTGAACTTTTTTTATTTAAGGATTCACCCGATATTTTGTGATATGCCTTTCGGATGATCGCATTGCTTACGACGCGTTCTGTCCGATAAAAACCATCGCAAGAAGACTCCATGAGAACATAGCTCTTCATCTCTTTAAAAAAAGTGAGGGCAATGCAGGAAAAAATCACAAGAAATGTGAAAATGAGAGGCAGAATATTCACGTCGGCCCTTTGTACACGATTTTTTCCTCAGGGTCGCTCAAGAAAAACACAAACGGGGTTTCTTGTTTCTCGCGTTTGAGATTGATTTTGACCATCTTGGGTTGCTCTTTCTTATTTTTAGGCCAAGTGTCTATCCATTCTTTTCCATCGAAGAATCGGCACGAAAACCCCTCTACTTTGTTCACAAGCGTCTCGACGCGCCCCCTTCCCTGCTCCGACCAATGGACTAGGCAAAGCTCCTTTGCCGATGTTAAATAGAGCATGCTTTGAATTGGGCCGCATAGATCAAATTCCGGATCAGCCTCCTGTTCATGCGACATCCATAAAGCCGTTCCAGTAGCTTCGGGATGAGGCTGCAGCCACAGTGTTGATTGATGGGAAAAGATCAGTTTAAGCCGCTGTTGAAACAATTCGAGAGGAAGGATTCTCTGCTTGAGCTCCCTTGTTGTAATATTTTTTTTAACCGCTTGGCGAAAACCATTGAACAGCCCCGTGAGCAATACGCC
>JASHWX010000003.1 GCA_030043815.1 Candidatus Rhabdochlamydia sp. | reverse complement strand
AGCTCAGATAACACCTCTTGCTGCTTAGATAAAATCCCGCCGTTGAAATCGCGGATTCCTTTAAAGATCCTGTTCAACTCATGCGAGACGGCTTGCCTTGCTTTATAGAGATCAATGGTGAAGTCTTTGCGCAGGAATTTTTTCTTCATTGTTGCGACTTTGAAGACATTGGCCTCTTTGGGATAGCGCTTGCGGAGCATTCCGACTCTCTTGATCTCTAATTCTTGAAATTTTAAATCAGTGCTGGATTTAGCGAAGAGATCAGCAAGGGAAGGTTCGCCGCCGCGCAGCGTCCTTACCAGAATGACTGTGAATTGCAAGAGCTCCTCTGTTTGAGCATTAAAGGAAATCATCACTTGAGGAATGTCGTTTAAGTACTTGAGCTGCTGCTTGAGCAAGATGATGTTGCGCATGATCTCTTCTTCATTTCTAGGCATGAGGACGGGATGCTGCACGCTCTCTACGCACTCTTTCAGCTCGCGAGGAAGATTTTTCTTCAACTCTCTGATCTCGCTTAAACTGAATGGGGTGTCGTCTTTTTTCTCGATCTCAAGATAGAAGAGGCGTAAAAAGTCATGGCTCCGCCTCTCTAAAAGAAATGAATCTTCAATTAGACGGGCAAAAGGAAGGCAATGAGTAATGGCTTCGAGGATGTGCCTTTCTTCAAAAAGCTCATTTTCGCGGAGCACATTCATGCCGCCTAAAATTCCCAGAACGGCCTTATTTCCCAGACGCGTTTTCAAGAGCTTGAGGCTCAAATGGCGCTCTTCTTGCGTGTTCACACGCATGAGCGTTTTGCGAAAGAGATATAAATAAGAAATGAGGCGGCTGACGTGCTTGAGATCGCGCTGTCCGGTGAAGTGGTCTCCGAACATCTGGATCGAGTGTTTAATCTCATTGAAAATGTCCCGGTCGAAGACCTTGGGCTTTTGATCCAAATAGGGGGCAAACTGATCTTGGATTTGCCTGATCTTATCTTCGGCAGTGAGGTGGAGCAAGAAATGATGCATCTGGTCGAAGACGCTATTGTCGAAGTTTTTAGAGGGGCGATCGATGACGGAGGCCAAATTTTCTTCGATGATCGCTTTTTTTTGTTCGGCGGAGAGTTTTTTTACTGTCAGCACTTGACGCGCATTTCGGACGGCAGAAATGCATAGGCGGATTTCTTTTGCGAGATTTTCTTTATTGCTTTTAACAATCGCCAGGTCGTGATCATTCTCGATATCGAGCAGGATTTGATGGAAAAAGAAATTTTGCCCTGGGTATGCGGCAAATTGAAAATTAAGAGACCTTACCGAACTGATGTTGATGAATTTTCCAGGGATAAGCCACCTTGCCATGGTATCGCAGTGATATCGCCCCGCCCCATGGGTATATTCAGCTGGGGCAAGAAAACTCGCAGAAAAGGTGCATGGTCCGCTTTGGGGATTATTCCATCCGAGGATGGGCAGCCGCTCACTGAGAAAATGGATCGCTTGCTTAATGGCTTGAGGATCTCGAGCTTGAGTCAAAAGGCTCAAAATATCTTCGGGGATCAGATCGCGTAAAATCTGCTCCATGAAAACGACGTAATCGTCTGATTCCTCGCTTAAATGATAACTGGGTTTGATCAACACTTGGCGATGAGGAGCGATGTCTAGTAGACAACTATTCATTTCAATGCCACGACATGGAGTTTTTCGAAGACGATATCACCGATCGGAGTGAGCGAGACGTCATTGAGATGAGGCTGAAGCATATAGGCTGCATCCCAATGATAAATGGGGCAGATGGGCATTTCGGCGATGAAAATTTCTTCCGCTTTTTCTAATGTGGCTGCGCGTGCAAGGCCATTTTCATAAGCCGATTGCTCGAGCAGGCGGATGTATTCAGGGTTTTCCCAGTTAGGATAGTTTTTAACATTTGTTTTATATTTGAACCTCTCAAGGATGTTCATCTGATCGTTATACTGGGCAACCCACAGAGCTTGAGCAAAGGCGTAATTGCGTTTGACCAATTTGTCCATCAACACTTTGTGTTCGACATTTTCCAGTTTGATTTGAATGCCGAATGCTTGTTTCCACTGCTGCTGGATGGCCTGAGCGATTTTATGGTTCAAATCCGAGGTGCTGTAGAGAAAAGAAAGATCTTTAAAAGCCTCTTTGGTGATCCCCAGCTCTTGCATCCCTTCATCCAAAAGCGCTTTGGCGGACGCGACGTCCCCATCTTTGAAAAAGATGCGGTTGCGCAGATTCTTCAATACAGGCGGCACCATGTTGGTCGCAGCGGTTTCGCCGAGCTGCGTGATGTTGCCCACGATCAACTCGCGGTTGATTGCATAGGCGAACGCTTTACGGATCTTCGCATTGTTGAAAGGCGCTTGATCGACGTTGAAGGTGATCATCGTCGTTGCGCCAAGGGGGTGTTTGCGCAGCTTGCCTTGCTTCTTTAAACTTTGAAGGGCGTCGACGGGAAGAGGAGAGAGCGGTTCTCCGATCATGTCGAGCTCTCCGTTTTCAAACATCTGCAAAGCAGTTGATTCATTGTCGATCATGCTGAAATGAATGACATCGGGCCTGACGCGTGAGTTGTCCCAATAAGCGAGGTTTTTGACAGCCACGATTTCATTGTGGTGCTTCCACTCTTGCAAAATGAAAGGCCCGTTGGAGACAAAATTTTCTCCTGCTTGATACGCCCAATCGGGACAGGCTTTGTCCATTTCGCTGCAAACCGGGAAAAAGACGCAAAATGAAATCAAATCGAGAAAATAGGGAGTCGGCTTTTCTAGTGTGACGACTAACGTTTTTTCATCTTTCGAAGCAATCCCTACTTCGCTTAAAACGACAAGCCCCTTCTTTGCTGCTTCAGCGTTTTTAATTGGGTAGAGAAGATGAGCATTGACGCTGGGAAAAGAGGGATCGAGGATATCTTTCCACGCCTTTTCAAAGTCGTATGCAGTCACCGGAATGCCGTTGGACCAGACCGAATCGCGTAAATGAAAGGTATAGACAGTTCCGTCGGCAGAAATATCGAATGTCCTGGCTTGGGCAGGTACGATAGCCCCATCGGGGTTCAGACGCACCAGTCCCTCAAATAAGAGAAAATGCATGTGCGATGAGATGACATCCCCCCCTTTCCGAGGATCCATGGTCGCAGGTTCGCTTTTGAGATTGAGCCGAATGAGTTGAAGCGACTGATGAGTATAAGTCGGTTTTTTATCCTGGCAGGCAGTAGCGGCGAAACAACAGAGGATGAGAATGTGAAATAGTTTCATATTTTGCCTCCTAAAACAAATGATAACTTGCTAACATAGGCAAAAATGAGATTATTTGTCGAGGTTAAGATGAAAAAGATCCTAATATTAGTCGAAGATATTTATGAAGATTTAGAGCTGTGGTATCCCAAAATCCGTTTAGAAGAAGCAGGGATCCACGTATCTGTGGCAGGCCCGGCGGCCGGTCAAATCTATAAAGGTAAACATGGATATCCTTGCAAAGCTGACATCGCCTTTAAAGATGTCGTCGCTTCTCAATATGAAGGCGTGGTCGTCCCAGGCGGCTACGCGCCCGATAAATTGCGCCGTTTTCCCGAAGCTTTAAAAATCATTCGAGAACTGCATTCAGCGAATAAAATGATCGCCTTCATCTGCCATGCAGGATGGTTGTTGATCTCGGCGCACATCCTCAAAGGTAAGAAAGTGACAAGCTACATCGCGATCAAGGACGATATGGAAAATGCCGGGGCCATCTGGAGCGACCAGCCCGTCGTCGTCGATGGAAATTTGATTAGCTCCCGCAGCCCTGCTGACTTGCCCGTCTTTGCCAAAGCCATTCTTGAGACGTTGCAACGGTCTCATAAAATGAAGGCCTCATGAAAGAGATTACTGCCAAAGGGCAGCAATAGGCATAGCCATGAGATTGGGTCCAAAGGGAAGAGTTTGATGGCCTGCAT
>JASHWX010000047.1 GCA_030043815.1 Candidatus Rhabdochlamydia sp. | reverse complement strand
TTTTTGCTTTGATCAGAGCATTTTTCCGAGGCGGGGGAGAAAAGTGCCCATAGATGCTGATCGCTCCTTTAAGATTGGCGCCGCAGCGCGCGAGGTCGAGTGCGCAAATGCCTCCAAATCCGAGTCCGAGAATTGCGATCCGTTCAGGGTCGACGGAAGCGTGAGAGGCGGCTATCTCGTACCCTTTTTGCACTCTTCTCAAGAGCAATTGCCGGTCGTCGAGGAGCGGTTTTTTCAATGCGGCATTTTCTTCCTTAGATCGTCCTATGACGCCTTTTCCATACATATCGAGAGCAAAGGCAGCATATCCCCACTGAGCGATCTCGGCCGCTTTTTCGCAGATGAAATCATCGCGGCCTCTCCATGCATGACAAAGAATGACCAGGGGAAGCGCTGCTGCAGTGGAAGGAAAGGCCGCGAAGCCTTCTAACTCAACCTCTTGATCCCTGTAGGGTAGATTAAAAATCGAGGTTTCCACTTACTGTAAGCCCTTGCAGTGCGACGGCAGAGTCATTGATATAAGTGTTTTTACCTGCAGTGGGAGCGCCAAGAGTCGTGCGATAGATCTGATGCAGGTTGAACCATTCGGTCAGTTCATACCCGGCAAATAGAGTCGCGCGGACGCTCTCATAGGTCTTCTGCCAAGATATGCCGGCGAGCATCTGAATAGTCGGCGCCAGCCGGGTGTCATGAAAATGGGTGTTGCGGAATGAAATGGAGTTGTCTGCTCCTGGAGTCAGGGCATCGGTCTTTTGGAAGGATCGGTTCGTATAGCGGCCGGAAAGAAGAGCAGTGCTCATCCCGCCGGTTAAATACAAATCATAGCCTAAGAACCAATCGACATGAAGGCCGAAGCGCAAGCCTGCGGCCAAATAGCTCCAGGTATTTCGGATATGGGAGTGATTATTCGAGAGATCTTCATAACGGACTTTCCAGACCTGCTTGATGTCGACACCCGTGATGCCGCCCCCCACATTGAGCCTTAAGTGTGGATTGGGGAAGAAACGGCGGGAGAACATGAAATCGAGGAGATTGTAATTGAATACGATATGACTCTTTGCATGCTTGAGCGCAATCGGGGTCCTTATGCTAGGCTCTTGCCATGTCCCCAGCAAGAATTTATCAGAAGAATCCGGGGCGTGCACTTCGTCATCGCCATCTAGGCTTAAATAAGTGTATTGAATGGTGGAATCCCAAAAATGCGGGGCTCTAAAAAAGCCGAATGCGACGCGCAAGCCTGGGTTCCAATCAAATTCGGCGTTGTGATAATGGCCGACACCGCAATCGTAAACTGTCGTTGACCATGCGGGGTGTTTCATCTTCAGGGCGTAGTCTACGGCGCCTTCATTGACGGTCCAATAGAGAAAATCTGCAGTGAGGTAAAAGACTTGATCATTCTTGTTGAAAAGATCGAGATCTTCTTCATCGTCTTCCGCGTCCACTTGAGGCTGCGGGATGTATTTATCTGCATGGAGTGAAAATGCTGCAAGTCCTAAGAGAAAAGTTGCTGTGATGAATTTGCTCATACTGTCCTTCAAATTTGGTGAAAGAAAAGAATTAGATATACCGTCTTTCTCGATTTTTGAACAGCATCAATTTCCCTTGAAGGGAGATGAGAATGTTTGTATAATCTTCTTGTGAAAAAATTTTCTTTGATCATAGTTTTTAGCATTTGCTCTTCACTTTTTGGTGATTTATCCGTCGTTATCATCGGTGGAGGCCCAGCAGGACTGGCGACGGCCATTGAAGCAAAATCACGGGGCGTGCAAGTCACAGTCATTGAAAAAAGAGAAGACCGTTCAAGAGAGCAAGCATTAATCCTGGAGGACGCTTCGCTTCAATTATTAAAGAAATGGAACGTTGCTCCTAAGTCCCTTCACATCGCCGATGTGGGCCATGGCAATCAATTTGGTGTAGTCCCCATTATGTTGCTCGAAGAAGCCTTAGAGGAGAAGGCTCAAGAATTAGGAATTACCCTGTTGCAAGCTGAATTTTTGCATCTCAAAGAGGGAGCTGTTGAAATTCTCATGGATAACGAAGTTGCCGCACTTCCCTACGATCTGCTTGTGGCGGCCGATGGTGTCCACAGCCGAGTGAGAGAGGAGCTAGGGATTGAAGCCAAATGCATGGGGAAGGCTATGGGTGCCGCTATCGCATTTCGGACGCATGGAGATGGCAAAATGGGAATTACTGATGCCATCGTGTCCGGAGCTTATTTTGCGCGTAAGATTTCCATGCCCTCTTTCAGCCTCTTTTTCATTCAGAGTTTTGCTCTTGAACCTATTTCTCATAAAGACCTGGAACTTGCAGCCCGCGATGGCGGATTTCGAGAAGAAGCAGATCTAATCGCTCAAGAAAAAGCGAGGTTCTTTGATAATATTCCTGTTTGCTTGCAGCAAGCTGTAGATTTTTCTAATCCCAAGGCCAAAGCCATTGTAGTCGGGGATGCAGCAGCTTGCGCTAGCTTCTATCAAGGAATGGGGGCCAATACAGCCCTTAAAACGGCAGTCTTGGCAGGCGAGTTGACCCAAAAACTGCAGGCATGCGAAGAAAACGCCTATGAGACATTCAATCAGAAGATGAAAGAGACGACGGATGAGCTCATCGAGGGAAGCCGGTTTTTGTTTTTTCCTGAACAGATTTAAGACTATGTCATGATGCCCATGGACTTAGGCATATATTCAAGAGGTCGGGACACTGAAATCAATCTTGATGGATCCGACAAAACAGATGGTAGAAGGCAACGTTCAAGTTGTTCTACTTTAATTTTAGTTTTATCTGAAGAAGCTTGAATAAGTTCACGACTATGGAAATAATGAGGCGGAGATACTGTTGTTACACGTTTCTGAGGAAAACGTTTTCGTATCATTTGAATAGCTGGTGCAAGATCTGAATCATTCGAGATAAGAAGAGCTCGATCAAAAGCATTCTGATAAGCTAAATCTAACAAAGACAAAGCAATATTGACATCTGTTTCTTTTTCTTCATGGCCTATCCATCGATGTCCGCAAGATGGGCATTTTCGATTTTTCTCTTTGAAATGTCCTGAAATTATTGTGACTCCAGTAAGTTGTAAAGCACGAATGTAGTCTTTTTGACATTTTTTCGAAGATTCTGAGATATGATCTGCGAAAGCGAAAAAATAAAACACCTCGGTAAGTTCTTCTGAATGAGATTTTAAGAAGACTTTTGAGAGTTTTTTCAAGTCTGTCCATTGTAATTCAAGACGATTTAGAGCGGAAATAGCATGAAAAAGATTGAGGCCATCGATGAAACAAATGACACGTTGACGATGCATGTGTGCCCTAAAAAAACGTGCCACGAGCCGGAGCTCGTGGCTTTCGCATGGCACTTATGCCATGCGGGATGATGAAGATATCATAACCTATGTCTTTATTTTTGCATACAAAAAAGCAAAAATCGGGCAGACGCTGATGCTCATCAATCGAACACGGAAAATGTTCCGAATTCAATGACATCGCCGGCGTTCACGCCGCCTTGCTGGATGTTGAACGTGCCCGTTGAGGGGTTATCGTTAAAGAGCCCATAGAAATTGTTAGTCGTGTTGCCATCGAGGATGAGATTAACGATACCTTCCGAGGGGTTTTCGATAAAAAAGCCGACAGGGATGCCATTGACAGATTCGCGAGAGGTGCCGTTGAAGAGAAATTGGTTGTTCAGGATGGTGTAGTTGCCAAAGATCGTTCCTTCGGGTTCAACTGTGAGGCCGATATCGACATTGTTGCTGATGACATTGTTTTCAATGACTGCGTTGAGGACAGAACCCGTCTGGCTTTCGAAACTAACCATGCCCAGTCCTGCAGGGGTATTATAGGAAACTAAGTTATTGCAGATGAAAACATTTATCTCGGAGGAACCAAAGGGTAGCAAGTCAAGGCCTACATATCCGTTGTTACTGAAATTGTTGCCGCATACCGTGGCATTGATTGTCGAATTATCGAATGACTCGATCTCAAGGCCGCTATTTCCATTTAACGAGGCCGTATTATTGTTGACAATGGCGTTGATTACCCCGTGGTTGTCAGAATATAGAACAATTCCTAGTCCGGTGTTTGAACTCGAGGCGTTGTAATAAATGTTGGCATTGGCCTGAGCATTGCCAAGCGTTGAACCATTGGCTACGATCACGATTCCGGCTCCCGTCCATCCTGTGAAAGTATTATCATTGATGGTCACGCTGCCTTCAAAGGAATTTTCCTCATCAAAGGTGATGCCTGAAGCTGCTATGCTATTGCCGTAGAATTGGTTGTTTGCGATTAAGGTTTGTCCTGTCACTTGTTGGAAATACACGCCATTGCAATCCGATGAGCTTATGTTAAAAATATTGTTAATTATTGTGGGACCATTGACGGGGATATAGGTTTCAGTGCCGGGCAAAAAGTTCACGATGCCTGCCGTGTCACCATACAGGTTGTCGCTGGTGAAGTTTAAGCCTGAGACGACGTTCTGATCTCCATCGATAAGTAAGAGTCCTACAAGTTCAGTCGAAGGGTTAGTGATGACCGGCATGGATCCCGAAAGAGGCGGAATTGCGACCGATCCTGTTGTGGTGGAGGAGACTTGGATGGGCACATATTCAATGATGCTGCCGCCTAAGACCATTTGATAATCTTGCGTTGTAAGGCTGCTGCTGATGTCGTAGGTGCCACCGTAAATGTAAAAGACATCGCCTGGATCGGTGCCGGTAAAGGCTGTGTTGATGTTATTAAAGGGATTTTCAAAGGTCCCGTTGCCGCCGCTGGGAGCGCTTTCATTGACGAAAATGAAGTTTAGCAGACCGCCATAGATGGACTCTGCGATGGGATCGAGGGTTTTGTAGTAATGCTCTTTATGCTTATCGGCGACGATGATCTCGTTTCTGTGCATCGGTTGGACCATGCGCGCTTGCATCGATAGAACGTCTTTGCATGGGACGTCAAACTGCCCGTTTTTCTTGAGGATTTTGCCGCCGAAGGGGATATTCACAGAGATTTCGCCTTGGACTCTGTTGTGGAAGAGATTGTCCCAAGAATCGCTGACTTGCACGGTCAAGTAAGGGGTGATGCGCGCTTGGAGGCGGGCTTGTCCGCCAAAGGCATGTTTATGAATGTGGCGGGGGGAGTGGTAGTAGTAGGGCCCAACGCCTAAGTAGAGGGTGTAATCCTGTTTAGGTTTCATCAAATGGAACCCGACCTCGCCATCGATGCCTTTCATGACGTATTCGATCCGTTTGTGCACATTGAGCACTGTGTTATAGTAGAGGTTGTGTCCGGCAAAATGGTCGAACTGATAGGTGGCGACCTCTGAATGCCTTTTAGTATGCGTCTTGCCTGCGAAGGGAAGATAACCGTTGCCTCGTATTTCCCATCGGTTAAAGAGGAACTCGAAGCTCAAAGAGGCCTGATTGTAATGGGACTTGTTCGTCTGGCGGTAATCGTAATAGGCGGCCGCGCCAAATACCCAAGCGCTGTCGGAAAGATATTTTACTCCTGCACCCGCATTTGCAGCAAATTTCCAAGTATGATTGAAGACGTGCCCTCTTAAGTCGAGGAAAGGAAGAACTTGGGAGAATCTTGAAAAGGGGGTGATAAAGGCTCCAAAAGTTGAATACCCTTCCTGGTAGCCTACGCCTTTGCCTTCAATGTGTTTAAAGTAGATCATGTCCGAATGGACGGCAGGCTCGCAGATCTGCGCTTGTTCGGGGGCTGATGCCGGCGGCGTATCTTCCTTTTGCGGCTGCGACTTTTTATTCCCAGAAGACCAACTCAAGCAGAGGGGACTTAACAGCGTTGCTGCGATTAATGCAATGGATGATGTTTTCATTGATAGTTCTTCCTTCTGTTGAGGATGCTACTCTTAGCCATGCCAAAGTGATAATTTATTTTCAATCACTGAGTTAAGGCGCAGCGGTGTGTCTTTCCACAAGATTGTAAGGGCCTGTACCTGTTTCTTCGACAAGTGTGATGATCCCTTGATTGGCGCCTCCCTGCTCGATATTGAATGAGAAGTCGCTTGTATTAAAGTTTAAGAGGCCATAGCCGAAGTTGTCGTTGACGTTGCCATTCATGAAAATGGTGGTCGTTGAAGTCGGCTGATTCTGGATGGTGAAGCTGAATCCGAGATAAGTGCCGTTATCGATCAAAATGTTGTTCTCAAAGGTCAATCTGCTCGTGACAGGGCCGCTTTGAGGTTCCCAATAGATTCCGGCCTCGCTGCAGGATCTGATGACATTGCCTGTGAAAAGCCCCGTTAAACTTACCGATGTTTGGGTCCCAGAAATCGGACTTGTGGCTATGCCCGCAAGACTGTCAGTAATCGTGTTGTCGCATATGATGAGATTGCCCGTGGAATTTCCAATGAGATCAATCAAGAGCGCGGCATGGTCGTCGTAACCTGAAAGAGTATTGTTGCAGGCGGTGACGTTGAGGATGCCTTCTTCTTCGCCGTGAATGAGCAAGCCTCGATTTGAGGTCATCCCTTCACCATTCATGACATTGTTCAAGAGGGTCGCATTGATGGTGCTATTGCTGTCGGCGAACAACTGAATGTCAATTGCTTCATTGGCGGTAGATATGTTGTTTGCGATCAAAGCGGTGATGACAGAGGCTCCGCCGTAGGTCGTATTCGTATTGGCTTCGACGAGAATTGCTGTATCTGTGTAGCCGGTGACGGTGTTGTCGAGGATATTCACGTTGACGACATAAGTGCCTGGATTGTACGACCCCTCGCCGAAATCAATTCCAATCTCTCCGGCGTCATTGCCATTAAATGTGTTGTTCTGAATCCATGCAGTGCCTGAAACGGATTCGAGCCAAATGCCTTTTCCTTCATCTCCCGTATTGTTAAACACATTGTTGGCAATCATGATGTTCTGTACGGGGAAAAAATCAGGGCCGCCCGTAAAAGGGCCGCCATCGGCGGGAAAATTGATGATGCAGGCGAATTCGTTGGATAGGTTGAAGATAAAACCTGAGATGACCGTGTTGTCTCCGTTGACATAGACAGGATTTTGTGCAGCATTCATCGTGATAGTGGGAGTGGAGGTCGTCATTGCAGGAATGGTGATGTTCCCAACGGTCGTGGGGACTGTTTGAGGAATTGCCGATCCGAGAAAGCTTTGATTATTGATTAAAATGACGAAATCGTCGACGGTTAATGTATAATCGCCCGAAACATACAAGACATTGTTGGGATGGGAGGCTACACAGGCGGCGTAGAGGTCATTAAAGGGATTCTCAAAGGTTCCATCGCCACCGCTGGGTGCGCTCGCGTTGACGAAGATGAAGTTCAGAGGCCCGCCGTAGATGGACTGGGCGATTGGATCGATCGTCTTGACAACGTGCTCTTTTGTCTTGTCGGCGACGATGATCTCGTTGCGGTGCATCGGTTGGACCATACGCACTTGCATGCCATTGCAGGAGGCATTTTTCTTTTGGATCCTGCCGCCGAAGGGGATATTGACGGAGACCTCTCCTTGGAAATTGTTGTGGAAGAGGTTGTCCCAAGAGTCGCTGACCTGCAGCGTCAGGTAGGGGGTGACGCGGGCCTGCAGCCGGGCTTGTCCGCCAAGCGCGTGTTTATGGAGGTGGCGGGGGGAGTGGAAATAATAGGGGCCGGCGCCCAGGTACACGGTATAGAATTCAGATGGGTCCATCAGGTGGACGCCAATTTCGGCATCGGCGCCTTTCATCGCAAACTCGACTTTGCGATGGATATCGTAGGTCGTTGTGTAATATAGGCTATTTCCTGCGAACTTCTCAAAGGCGTAAGAGACATTTTCTGAAATTTGCTTCCTGTGAGCCTTTTCTCCGAAGGGCAGATACCCGTTGGCACGGAATTCCCAGCGATTGAAGAGCAGCTCGAAGCTTAGCCCTGCTTGGTTGTAATGGTGCTTATGGGTCTGGCGGTAGTCGTAGTAGGCGGCAGCGCCGACGACAAGCGGGCTGTTGCTCAGCCACTTGATTCCCGCGCCTGCGTTGGCAGCGAACTTCCATGTGTGGTTGAAGGCATGGCCTCTTAGGTCGAGGAAGGGAAGTATCTGCGAAAAGTTCGAATAGGGGGTTAAAAAGGCCCCGACTGTCGAATAGCCCTCTTTATAGCCGTACCCTTTGCCTTCGATATGCTTAAAGTAAACCAGATCGGAATGGACGTCAGGGGTGCAGGCTGCATCTGCATTGAGGCAAAAAGGGCTGAATAGGACCGCAGAGAATAGGAGTTTTTTCATCGTTTATCCTTAGGGTGCTGCTGTGTGCCTTTCGACAAAATTGTAAGGCCCGGTTTGAGGACTTGTCGATTCGATGAGAGTGATGACACCTTGGTTTGTTCCGCCATCCTCAATATTGAAGGAGAGAGGATTTGCGTTATAGTTGACAAGGCCGTATCCATAATTGTTATTAATATTGCCATC
>JASHWX010000046.1 GCA_030043815.1 Candidatus Rhabdochlamydia sp. | reverse complement strand
GCAGAGCTGCATATCCATGGAGGAGCACACCGAGCTGATCGTAATCTTCGCTTGCAGCGCCTTGCCGCAGGGCGTTTTTCACTTCCTGAATTTTCTCCTCAATCGTCTTGAGAAGTTGCTTGCCCTTCTTCGGATCTTCCTTCACCTCTTTTTCCAGGTCGAATTCGAAGAGCGCCTTATTCTTTTTCTCTAGTCCAAACATCGCTATTCCTCCTACGCCATTTATTGCAGATTGTAGTTAATTCTAAATTTTAATCCATCTTTTTCGAGCAGCACAATCGTCGGTAGAATGCTCGTAATGGTCATTCCGTCAATCATGTCTCCTAAGCTCAATATCTTGCCGTTGATCACAACGAACTTATTTTCTTCATCTTTTTTGGAATAGCCCGACACTTGATATTGCGTGGAGATGTCGATGCGAGAGGTTTCAGAGGATGTATAAACGACAAAGTTCTTAACGATCCGAATGCCTTTTAATGCTTTAAAACGATCGACTTCTTCATGGAAAGAGTACGACTTCTTTTGGTCCACGCGGCCTGCGAGCACAAGTTCGCCGTCGCTGAGCTGGAACGTCACGCCGCTAAAACCGTTTTCGATCAGCATGCTCTGGATCTGCGTCTGCAAATTCGTCTCGACGACAACTTGGTTTTCCAGCCTGTCCATGTAGGGGAAATTGATGTTCATGTAATCGGCAAGCGCAGTCGCCTGGTCAAGCGTCTGCAAATAGCCGCGCAGCACGAATTTTCCCGCCTTGGGAGAATAAAGGGACACTCCGACCCAATTGGAATTTGTCATCAAAAGGGCATTGATATTTTCCCAGACGTATTCATCGATGACGACGCTGTCGTCGACCGATCTAATGAAGGGAAGATTGTTGATCTTGAACAGCAGCTCTTGCTTTTCTACGCCAGTGAGGACATGCCCGACCAAAAAGATCTTGCCGATCGCAGGGTTATAGGAAAACTGGACGTCGTCGAATCCGGCAATCGCTTTTTTAATCGATTCTGTCTCGTCGTGTGTTTTCACGACGATGGGCTGGGATTCAAAAAGGCCGATCACGCTGACGATCCCTGCGAGAATCGCGAGGAGTAAAATGCCCGCCAAAACGAGGTGTTTCTTCGGGATGACCATGTCTCTCCAGTCCCGTTTTTCTACGACAGCTTCCATCGCAAGGGGTGCCGCCGGCGCAATTTCTTCTTTCATCGGCACTGCGGCAGGAGGCGAGACGATGGTCTCAAGGATTTGCTCCCGATCGATCATTAAAAAGGACGTTGTCCCGAGGGACACTAAATCTTGCGATGAAATCAGATGCTTTTCATGGATTAACTCTCCATTGACGAGCACGCCGTTTCGGCTGCCTAAATCTTCGATGAAGACTTGATTGTTTTCATCGACCATGATGCGGGCGTGCTGGCGCGACACGCTTAAATCTTGAAAGACAATGTCGCAGAGATTGGGGTCTTTGCCGAGGATGTATGTCGCGCCTCTTTGAAGGCCGAATTCTGCGCCGCTATTGGGCCCTGCGACGACCTTAAGCAGCCAGCGCACTTCCGCGCCCGCTTCGAGATGGACGGTTGAGAGATCTTCTTTTTCTGTGGTCAGCCCTTCAAGCGGTGCATGGGTCTCTTCAAAGACCGCAGGTGTTTTTTCGGTAAATCGGAAGAACGTGCTGCCGATCTGCAAAATATCCCCTTCCCGCAGCAAAACGGGATCGGTGATCACCTTGCCATTTTGCGTCGCAGGATTGACAGAGCTTAAATTTTCGAGAATGTAGCCTTCCGCCGTCAATCGGCAAATGACATGCTTGCGGGAGACCATGGGATCTTCAAGGACGATTGACACCTCATCAGGGTCGCGCCCCAAAATCCATTCTTCTCCCTCTTCAAAGCGGACGATCAAGCCAGCAAGAGGGCCTTCCTCAGCGATCAGGTATCCAGCCATGTTCTCATTCTCACAATATGTTTTGCTCTGCGGTTTCTTTAAAGCGGATGAGTTCTTCGCGCCAGTAGTCGAGATAATTTGTAAAGTCTTCGAGAGCGTCTTTGAACATTTTATAGTTCATGTCATACGGTAAAACTAAAGAGAGTGTCAAGAAATTCTCGTTCTCCTCTAATCCGATGGCCCCGCCCCCTGTTCCTTGTCCAAGAAAATTGGCTTTCATCAATAAAATGAATAATTCTTCCCTTTTGACAATGGGGCTTGGCCCGATTTTGCCCCAAAAGGCGACCCCTGGGTCGAGCTCATGGATCACGAGCGACAGCTCAGGATTGATCTGCAGAGGATAGATATTCCCTGCTTCCTTCTTAGGCATTTCGCCGAGCTCTAATTCTTCGACAAGAGTTTTCAGGTGGTTTTCTAACATCTCAGTTCTCGCCCATTCCACCAAAGGTTTAAGGGTTTACAGTATAAAAAGCAAATCAAAAAAAATTCCCCCTTGAAATAAGGGTAAATTAAAAGTATAATTATTAGTATGAACCTAAGAGATGAATTTAATCGTTTAGTTAAGCTCTTTCATGAAGGGGCTGAAGGCAAGCAACCCATCAATCTCGAAGAGATTTTCCGCTCTTCTCTCGAATTCTTTGAGCACCTAAAAGCTCAAATCCAATCGGGCACGCCCGATGAGAAAAAAGACGCCTTAATGATGATGGCCGAACTCTACAACCAAATGATGGCCGAGACGAAGCGCATCACAGAACGCTCGGGTTTGAGCGAAGAACAGCTTGTCTCCTTCGCAGAAAATCCCGGCAATTTCTCTCCCGAGCAATGGCGCGCAATCCAAGAGTCGAGAGAGCGGATCGTCCGTGCAGGGCAAGATCTTGCGAAAGTCATCCAAGCGCTCTCGCAGGCAGGGCCTTCCCCTGCCAAAGAAGAAAAAAAGCCCCATCCCAAAAAACCAAAAAAAACAGACTGGCTACGATCTTAATAATTGTTCAAACTGAATCAACGCTTCTTTAGCTGTCGGCCTTTCATGAGGATCGACGGAAAGCATCCGCTTGATCAAAGGGGCGAATGGAAGCTCCATTAAGAACTCCGGGAACCATTCCTTTGGCATCTGGACGATTTGCTCGAGAATTTGTTCGGCAGTGCCTTTTGGAGAGATGGGCGGAGCGACATCGAAAAAGAGGCAGTAAAAGATCATCCCGAGGCTCCAGACATCGACTAGGGGTGTCGTCACTTTTTCAACCTCCTCTCCTTTCTTGGTCAATACCGCTTTGGCGTACTCAGGGGAGCAGCTGACAGGAGTGAATGCCGAGATCGTCACATACGGCCGTTCTCCAAAATGGCACGCGAAATTGAAATCGCCGATGACGGCGTTATTTTTAGATAAATCGAGCAAGACATTGCCCGGTTTCAAATCGCGGTGGATGATTTTTTTCTCATGGATATGGATCAGCCCTTTGAGAAGATGCCTGGCGATCGCGATTTTTACCTCAATCGGAAGCTCCTTGTAGAGATGTCCCTGCAAGCTCAAGTCCTCGTATCTCTCTTCGATTAAATAAAGATGCTTATTTCCGTTCAGTTCAAAGATGAGCCGTTCGTACACTTGAAGGATCCCTTCTTGCCCTTTCAACTGCATCAAAAAGCTCGATTCGCGATAAGCCGATTCAAACGCGCCTTTTCTTTTTTTTTGGGCCTCTTCCGGACCTGCCTCTTGCATGAAAATGGTGCGCGGCTTGACCAAGGCTTTGATCGCAGCATTGTCCAAATCGAGAATGCGGGTGACAATTTTCCCTTCCCCGATCCCTAAAAAATGCTCGGCTGTTTCCAAGACGATATAGATGCGGTTTTCTGATGTATAGAGAATCGAATGGGGAAATTGCTGCGGGTACGAGAGGCTCAAACTCCGCCCCGTGTCCAATATGCGTTCCAACCACTGATGCCGATGATCTTGGATCAAAGCAGCGATTTGCCTAATCCACTCTTTAGACCCCTCCAAATTGCGTCTAAAGTCCTCACGCTGCTTTTCGCTAAACCGCTCCAGCTTCAGCTTAGGGTTCAATAGGATCCGGTCGAGCTCTTCGAAAATTTGGGGTATTTGGTATTGGGATGGAAACTGCCCGATAGCCATTTTTAGAGCTTTGTCTCGAAAACGCTCGATCCGCACTTGCTGGGCCCCTAAGGCGGAAAAGACCTCTTGCCTTTTGTCTTCTCCGGAAGTTCTGTGGAAACTCTCCCAGGCCTCTAAATTGAGGTTGAACCAGATCTTAATCTCTAATAAGTAGCGCTTGGCTTGCAGGTAAGCGGGAAATGCCGGGGCGCCTTTTTCGAGGGCCTGAATTTTCTTTAGTAAATGGGGGAAGAGTTTTGTCGCAAAATGGCGCAGCAGCAAGGGGTATTCCTTCCCCTTTTTAAAGGCGAGCGCGGCCGCTATCTGAATCAACTCCTTTTTGATCTCAGGCGGAAGCAATTCTTCAAGGATTCTCGGTTCCATGACCGTACCATAGCAGCTCCTTGAATATTGTGGGATTCTTTCATAAGTGCCTTATAATGAGTAGCTTGATCTAAGTCATTGATTATTAGGTAATAAAAAACATCAATCTTTATACATTATAATTCAATTACTTACAAAATATTTATAAATTAATTACTTTTTCTATAGGTAATATAAATAGATTTTTGATAAAATAACACTTGGGGAGATCTGGGATTATGAAAACAGTAACGAAAAACAGACTCCCTAAAGTTAATTAATAAAAGAGGAATAATATGTCGCACGCTACTTCAAACTCTGTCAATGCCATGGCCCTTGCCGCAGGGATGATGGCCAATGACAGCGCGGTCAATAAGCTCGCACAGCTGTCTCCCCAGGAGCTCGCTGATCAGATCGAGGAGCAGTCCATCGCGAATGTGATCCAAGAGCTCGAGCAAAACCCATCTTCAAGCGCCGCATTGGACGCCATTAAGCATTTTTTGACCAATCTGTCGCAAGAAGGCTTGGATTCTGAAGTCCATGACTGG
>JASHWX010000045.1 GCA_030043815.1 Candidatus Rhabdochlamydia sp. | reverse complement strand
AAATGTTAGACATCACTGGCACCATGTTGGACAAGCATGGCGGGCAATATGTCGTGACATTAAAAGATCTCTTGGGCGGATCTGATTTCGACATCGTCAACCCAGACCTTCCCCTCTTCACCGTCACGAAGCCGATGATGCGCAAGATCGACATCAAAGTCGCAATCGGCCGCGGATACGTACCCTCTGAGAGGCATCTGTTCGGCGAAAAAGGCGTCGACGAGATCATCATCGACTCCGCCTTTTCTCCTGTGCGCCTCGTGAATTACTACGTCGAAAATACACGCGTCGGCCAAGATACAGACTTCGACCGTCTGATCTTAGAAGTGACGACCGATGGGCGGATCACGCCCGAAGAAGCCCTCTCGTTTGCAACGCAGATCGGCATTTTGCATCTCGAAGTCTTTGATCAATTGAAATTCCACAATTTGACATTTGATCAGGGCGAGATCGAGATGAACACCGATCGCGATGCCCTCATGGCAAAACTCGCACTCAAGATCAATGAAATCGAACTCTCTGTACGGTCGACGAACTGCTTGGCGGGAGCCAATATCGAGACCATCGCAGAACTCGTCATCATGCCAGAGTCTGAAATGCTCAAATTCCGAAATTTTGGAAAGAAATCCTTAAACGAGATCAAGTCCAAGTTGGAAGAAATGGGCCTATCGCTCGGCATGGACTTGGCCAGGTTCGGCATCCATCGCGACAACGTGAAACAAGTCATCCAAGATTACATCAGTGAAAAAGCAGGAACCCAAGTATGAGACACGGTAAGGACACCTTTAAAATTGGAAGAACAGCTGGCCACCGGCGCTGCATGATTGCCAACATGCTAAAAGCGCTGATCGAGCACGAGCGCATCGAAACCACAGAAAGAAAAGCGAAAGAACTTCGGCGCCATGCTGATCACATGATTACTTTGGCGAAGAAAAACACGCTTAGCTCCCGTCGCCGCGCAGTCGCTGACCTCATGATCTCCTTTAACGCGCTCACTTCAAAAGAAGCCCGCGCTGCGAAAAAAGGCGATAAAGATGCGTACAACGCCGACCGCTTAGTCATCGGCAAGTTGTTCGGTGAGCTCGGCAAACGCTTTGCGACGCGCAACGGCGGATTTACCCGCATCATCAAAAAGGATTTTCGCGTGGGCGACAGCGCTCCCAGCTGCTTCATCGAATACCTCCCACAATAGTTTTCTTAAGGGCTTCAGCAGGATTAAATCTGCTGAAGCTTTTCTATTTACATTCCAAAAAAAATCGTCTATCATCTGAGCCAGTTGCAAAACTCGAGCACACGGCAAAAACGCCCTTTTGAGTCATTTTGCCACCCCGCACCCGAGCCCTACTCCATTTGAGTATGTGCTCGGGTGCGGGGCTTTGGTCGCTGACGCGACTGGCAAACTATACCACGCGCAGGAAGGTTTTATGAATTTGGACTCAGCGAGACAAAGCCAAATCGAAGCTCCCGCGTTCCGAACGACAAGCCCTGCCCCAAGTGGGCAGGGTGAGGAGGAGGATCGATTTGGCAAAGTCGTAGCAAGTCCAAATTCACAAAACCTGACGGAGCGCGGTATAACTCAAAATCATCGTTTTTTCCATGCACTGGAGTTTTGCAACTGGCTCATCCCACATTTTTTTAAACACTCCAGGAGGAGAGAATGCCGATCAAAGTTGCGATTAATGGATTTGGAAGGATTGGACGTTTAGTTTTTCGCATTCTTCATGAGAAATATCCTGACATTGAGGTCGTCGGTATCAACGATCTCGTTCCCCCAGATAACCTCGCCTACCTTTTAAAGTATGATTCCGTACACCGCACGCCTAAATTCAAAATCGATCCCGAAGAGGACGCCCTCGTCGTTGATGGAAAAAGAACGCGCGTTTTCTCTGAAAAGGACCCCACCAAATTGCCTTGGGGCCAGCTAGGAGTGGATTATGTGATCGAATCGACTGGGCTATTTACTCATGCAGAAGATGCCCAAAAGCATATTCAAGCCGGTGCCAAGCGCGTCATTATCACCGCACCCGCAAAAGGGGATGTGCCCACGATTGTCATGGGGGTGAACGAGAAAACCTACAACCCTCAAGCAGATTTCATCGTGTCCAACGCGTCATGCACGACAAACTGCCTGGCCCCGCTTACCAAAATTCTCCTTGATGAGTTTGGCATTGAAGAAGGGTTGATGACGACCGTCCATTCCTTGACGGCTTCTCAGCCCTCTGTAGACGGCCCTTCAAAAAAAGATTGGAGAGGCGGCCGCGCATCGAGCGTCAATATCATCCCCTCATCTACTGGGGCGGCTAAGGCTGTCGCCCAGTGCATCCCCGCTGTTAAAGGAAAATTAACAGGGATGGCCTTCCGCGTCCCTACCACCGATGTTTCCGTCGTTGACTTGACGGTTCGTTTAAGCAAGGACACCACCTATGATGAGATTTGCCATGCCATCGAAAAGGCCTCCAAGGGGACTATGAAAGGAATTGTTGAATACTGCGATGAAGAAAAGGTCTCTTCCGACTTCATCGGCAACCCCGCTTCCTGCATTTTTGATAAAGGGGCAGGAATTGCGTTGAATCCTCGTTTTTATAAATTGGTGGCATGGTATGATAATGAAATGGGATACGCCAACCGCGTTGTCGATTTAATGCGCTATATGGCATCCAAAGAAAAAAGTTACTCTGGTGAATTATCAGCACCTGCTTTTCGAACTTAAACATGGATTACACTCGTGAATTTTACTCGAGAACCAATTATTGAAACGATCATCTCCCCCAAGGAGGGATATAAGCTTCTCGTCCGCAACAGTCGAGCGACGGGAAGCTCCGAAGAATACTATGTCGATGCGGTAGAGGTCGTCTCTTTCGGACGTGCCTTTTTTTTCCGCTCGCTAGAACGTCCTAAGGCCTTTTTAGTACCCGTTTCCGATTACGAGATACTAGAGGTCAAGGAAACGCGCGTGGCCTTGAAAAATGTCAGCCACGAACGCAGCATCAAGATCGGCGGGGGCAGAGAAGCTTCCCTTCGCCATCGCGAACCTGTACAAGAAAAAGAACCCGAACCCATCGCTCTCGAGGAAGAACAACCAGCAGCGGCCCCTGAGGAGAGAGTTCTAGAAACAGCCATCGGACAGCGCATGGAAAAGCGCCGCGACCGGCGCCGGCGCCGCCACCGCCGTTCCTCTGAAGATACGCAAGAGTGGGGCGAGCGACGCCAACAGCCTGCGCCTGCCGAAAAGCAAGAAAAACCTGAAACAGAAGCGCAAGGAGGCGCAGAAGAAGAGGGGAAAATTTCCTCTGCAATGTTTTCCTCCCTCATCCCTCCTCCTACTACGCTGATATCAGACACTATCCACCGCTATAAAGAGAAGGAATCTGCAGAAGAGGAAGATAAACATCGCAAAAAGCATCATCATCATCATTCCGATGATGAAGAAAGCGGCACCGACTCCTCTCCGCTCAATCGAGTCGCCACGCCCTCAATCACATCAGAAGCGATTGAGATCTCCAACTTTTCAACTTACTTTTCCCCATTGCAAGGCGGAAAAGACTATTTCTTCTAGATTTCATGTCGGGGGGAGCCGCATACCGGTCCCCCTATTTTTTCTTGAAGATAACACTTGTTCTTCATAAAATTTGTGATTCACCTCCTCAGCTCGGATGGTGGAATGGTAGACACTGAGGACTTAAAATCCTCTGGCTGAATAAGCCGTGCGAGTTCGACTCTCGCTCCGAGCAAATTTCGGAGTTTTATAGGAACGGTTTATTCAGTTGCTCGGAAAAATCGAGCAACTGAAATTGCTCTCGAGTGATGGAAAGAAATGCCTCACGCAGATCTATTCTTTCCAAATCTGCAGCCATTTGATCAGAAAGTTCCTGACGTCTTGTTTGGATGGCAAAGTATTTTTGTGCCTGTGCAATTTCAGGCTTTCTGGGGTCTCCATTCTGTGCAATTAGGTAACAGGCAAAACGTGAAAGATGATAATCCTCAATGATTTGCGTTCTTCCTTTGCCGCTGATTATTGGGTTGCCGGCGCCGGCAAAGTGATGCTTGGGATCATTGCCTGACTGCTTGCATGATTCTATGGCTTTTTCAATAGCATTTTCAAAGCGTCGCCATTGTGAATACCCTAAACAAGGTTGCAGGTCTCTAGCGCTCCAATATTCGATGCCGTGACTGTTGAGCTCTTTGAGGGATTCAAAAGATGGTGAAGAGGAAATGAGTGATAAGTCTTCTTGATCATCCATGATGTTCCTAGGAAAGGATTTTTAGACAAGCCAGGATAGCAGACAAGAGATATATCGACCAACTTTTGAGAAAGTTAAAACAATCTAGCGTCGCTGATGATGCCGATTTCATTGAGCATCAACTTTAGTCCGGCGATATAATTATGAGGATTTTTGGCTTTGATGGTGGCTTTGAGCGCTTGCCACTCGTCCCAGGGGCCATGGTCTTTCTTTTCCCAGAGGGCGCAAGCGAGCTGGGGAGCGATGTTGCCTGTGCCGGGGACAAATCCATCGATATCTTTGTGGAGGGCTTGATGGAGGTGGCTTTCGGGGCCGTAGAAGACTTTGAGCGAGGAATTTTTTTTCAATTTGAGGAGCTCGTCGAAGTAAGCGGGATTGCCGGAGGAGTCTTTGATGCCGAAGATGCGTGGGTGGAGAGGGATATCTTTGATAGGAAGGGATTGGCCTTGGGTGAGCTGGGGGTTGTTGTAGAGAAAGAGGTTGCCGGTAGATGAGGAGAGGAGGGTTTCGATCGAGTGCGCCCCGAGGAGAAGAGGGATGACGACAGAAGCGAGGGCTTGGGTTTGATCGACAGTGTGCATGAGGTCGATGGTGTCGGCAAGGGTGGGTGAGGTAATGTGGATCAAGAGCTGGGCGCGGTCTCCGATATGATCGGAGGCGATGTGGATGAGTGTTTTCTTTTGGGCTGTCGTGAGTTTCAAAAATTCTCCCGTTGTGCCTACGAGGAGGATTGCGCGGACGCCGCCTGCGATGATGTGATCAATCACGCGGGTGATTTCATTAAAATGATAGGGAGTAATGATGGGTACAATGATCATGTTCTTTTGAAAAATCTCACTTTGATGAAGTCTAGCAGGACATAGTAAATGACCACAAGCAAGAGCAATGAAAGAACGAGAAAAATGTTGATGGGGGCCATTAAAACGCCATAGATCGCAAGGAAACTGACAATGATGATGTCGAATGCTGAGCTGGCAAGCAGCCAGCCGCTTGGCATGGAGTGCCAAAAATGGTGCCGTTCGCGGATGAGATAAATGGTCGCTTGCCCTGTAAAGACGAGGAGAAGGAAGATAAACGTCCTTAATTGGGGGAGGGTGAGGGTGTCGATTGCTGCAAAGAGCAGTCCAAATGATAAAATGAGAATGAGCGCAGCAAAAATGCTGCCGACGAGAACGAGTTTTTTAATGTCCCAATGATCGGGTGTCTTGGAATAGGAGACGCGATCGGTAGAGATCGACATCGTCATAAAATCATTAGCAAACAAGAACAGGATGATGAGCAATTGCGAGATGATAAAGTTGTTGGTGAGAAAGAGGCCTACGCTGAGCAAAATGGCGATTTGAATGGTTTTGATGATTTTATTGAGCGTGTAGGTCAGCATGCGTTGATAGATCTGCCGGCTGACTTTGATCGCTTCGATGATGTCTTTAAGCCCTGGTTTTGTCAGGATCAAGCTGGCAGAGGCTTTCGCGACATCCATGGCGTTGCTCGTCGCAATGCCGACTTCTGCTTTTTTAAGGGCAGGCGCATCGTTGACCCCGTCTCCTGTCATACCGCAGATTTGTCCTTTTTCTTGAAGCAGGGAGATGATGTGGAATTTGTCTTCGGGAAACACTCCAGCGATGATGTCGGCGTTTGCGATATCTGTTAAGTTTTCTTTAGAAATGACGTTAAGTCCAAGCTTGACTTGGGAAGCAATTGAGCGGGCGGTCTCGGCCGAATCGCCTGTGAGCATGATCACTTGGATGCCGAGGTCGCGGATTTCTTTTAAGGCTCCTTCGGCATCTTCTCGAGGAGGATCGTACAAGGCGATGAGACCGGCGAGCGCATCGTTTAGGGCGACAGCGAGAATGCGCGAGCCATTTTCAGCGAGCTTTTCCATATCCCTGGCGATCTCTTTGCCACGAGACAATGCACTTGCCGCGCCTTTAAAAACATTCAGAGTGCGGCCTCGATAGAGAATTTGCCCTTCTGAGTACTTTTTATCAGGGTCGAAGGGAACGAAGGCAGTTCTTTGCGCTGAAGAAAAATCGGAGCGGCAAGATGCGCGCAAAATCGCAAGGTCGATCGGGTCTTGAGTGGATTCTTCGCAGGCAAATTTGGCAAGAGAGAGCAGATCGTCTTGGGTATAGGGAGGGTAAGGCTTTAAAGCGGAAATTTCTAATTCATTTTTTGTGATCGTGCCCGTTTTGTCTAAGCATAAGATTTGCATACCCGCAGCTTCTTCAATTGCGGTAAGATGAGTAACCAAAACCCCCGATCGCGCAAGTTCTTGCGAGCCCAAAGCGGTGGCAAGCGTAAATGTTGCAGGCAAGGCGACGGGGACAGAAGCGACGAGAAGGAGGAGTGCGAAAGGAATGGTGTCAGCGAGAGGAAAATCTTTGAGAAAACAGAAGACCAATACCCCGATGACGAGGACCA
>JASHWX010000044.1 GCA_030043815.1 Candidatus Rhabdochlamydia sp. | reverse complement strand
GCAGGCCTGGAAATGCCCGTCAAGCTCATGCGGATGCAATCTGCAGGAGTTCCAGAGATTTTCCAAGCGGGGGTCCCTTTGGACCATTTAACCTCTTCGATGAGGATAGGATCGCGCAGGGTGATCATCGATCCGACACCCGATTTTTCTGAAGAGGGGGCCACGATGTAGACATCAGCGGCATCGACCAGCGCTTCCCATAAATGCTTCAAGCCCGGCGCATCAATGCCATCATCATTGGTAATCAAAATGCTAGGTTTTTTCACTGTACAACCACTTCCTTTTTCGATGAAGTCATGAAAGAGATTACTATGATCAGGAAAAAGCTGCAAATGAAAGCAGGCAGCATGGAAGGAACGTTAATAGAAAATATTTTATTGAAATAAGGCCAAACGCCCGCGATGATCGCTCCAGACAAAATCCCGCTCCAAGCCCCATACTTGTTGATTCCCTTCCAATAAAGCGACAGGATCAGAAGAGGGCCAAAGGATGATCCAAGTCCTGACCATGCGTACAGCACCAATGAATAGATCGAGCTGATCTTTGCAAAAGCGATAATGAACGCGACAAGGGCCACCAAAATGACCCCCAGCCTAGCTACGATCAAAAGCTCTTTCGATGAGGCATTTTTTCTAAAGATCCTCTTATAAAAATCCTCGGTGATATTTGAAGACAAGACGAGGACCTGCGAGCTCATCGCATTGATTGTTGCAGCCAGAACAGCGCATAAAATGAACCCGACCGCAAAGGGGATGAACGAATCGCGCACCATCTCGACGAAGACAAGTTCGGTGTCTTTTAGGCCATTGGGAAAATAAGCGATGCCGACCAAGCCCACAAACGTCGCGGCGCCAAGCGAAATCAACATCCACGTCATTCCAATGTATTTGGATTTGGAGATCTCGTGCACATTGCGGATCCCCATGAATTTCGTCACAATATGCGGCTGGCCGAAATAGCCAAGGCCCCAACCCGCTGTCATTCCGATAATCTGCAGGATTGTCATCGTTGATAAATTAGGGAAAAACGACAGTGACAGCTTCTTAAGTGTAACTGCCTGCGAAATGCCGCTCCATCCGCCCACTCTTCCCAGTAAATAGAAAGGCACAAAGATGATCACGCACATCAAGAAAATGCCTTGGAAGAGATCGATCCATGCCAGCGTCTTATATCCCCCGGCAAACACGTAAGGGATGACGATGATGATCCCGATCAACACACCCCAGTAATAATTCAGGTTGAACAGCGTTTCCAAAAGAAGGCCCAACCCCACCAATCCCGAAGAGATATAAATCGTGTAAAAGAACACGGAAATGATCGCCGTAAAGACCCTGATCGTCCCCGAAGTGTCGGCAAGCCGGCTCTCGAAAAATGAAGAATAGGTCAAGCTATTGTATTGCTCTGTCGCGATGCGGATTTTTGGAGCAATCAGCTGCCAGTTGAGGAACATGAAGACAAGCAGCCCAACAGCCGACCACGCACTAAACATGCCCCCCGTCAGCACCACGGCCGGATAACCCATGAACAACCAGCTGCTCATATCGCTCGCGTGGGCAGCCAGCGCAGTCAGCCAATAATTCATCGATCGATTGCCAATGATAAAATCGGTCGCCGATTGATGCTTGCGGTAGGATAAGAATCCAATCGTCAGCAGAATAATGAAATAACAGATTACTGCGATGACTTCTTCGAGGTACATATCATTGCCTTCTTGGAACCATAAAGTAAAGCTGCATTCGCGAGATTTTCTTTTGCATTCGCAAATTCTTTTTCCATCTCTGCCAGAAGATCTTTACTGCTTTTGCGCATCGATTCTTGCCCTACGGGACATTGGCAGGCGATGCGGGCAAAGCCGTACATCTTCGCGAACTCTTTGATCTCTTCTTCCGATACATAAATCAAAGGCCGGATAATAGTCACCCCATAATCGTGCATCGGCACCTTCGGCAGCATCCCGGCAAACTCGCCCTTGTGCAAAAGATTCATCAGCAAAGTTTCCGCATTGTCGTCCCGATGATGCCCGAATGCCACCGTACGCACCCCCACACTTTTCGCCAGATCGAAGATCAGCTTCCGCCTCTCCCTCGAGCAGCTATAACATTCCAACTTCTCCCTCACCTGCGTCGACTCTGCCGTCAAATATACGACCCCAAGCTCCCTGCAAATCCCCTGCAAGTACCCCTCGCTTACCCCCGCCCCGCACGAAAACTCCCCCCTCACATGCAAAGCAACAATCTCCCAATCCGGGAACCCTCTCCCCGCTATCGCCTTCAGCAAATACAGCAGCGCCAGGCTATCCTTGCCCCCGCTGAGCGCCACAGCCACCTTGCCCACCCCCTCGAGCAGCTCAAACTCATACAGAGCCTTGCGCACCATGCTCTCGAGCTTTCGCCCTAACTTAGTCCATGGAGGACGCGCAAGCGGAAAATGTAAATTTAGTATTTGACCCATAGAGTACAATTTTACGATTTTCCTCTATATTTTTAGTAGACTTCAATCAAATTCCTAAGATATCCTTGCAATTTTTAAGAGGATCCATGCATAAAGTCGGCAGAAATGACCCATGCCCATGCGGCTCAGGTAAAAAATACAAAAAATGCTGCGAACTCAAAGAAAAGCACAAAAAATTCCACGCTGAAGTGCTCACTTCTGCCCCTCAAACTTCCGAAGTCAAAGACACCTCGAAAGTCTCCTCTCTCTTTTTCAAACAGATCCCCTCTCCCAAACAGCCCGCCCAAGAGCCCCCCAATCCCGTGATGTAAACTTTCTTGAGTTTAATAACCAACAGATGCTATATTTTGGCACTTCCAAGCTGGTGTAGCTCAATGGTAGAGCATCCGCCTTGTAAGCGGACGGTTGAGGGTTCAAGTCCTTTCGCCAGCATCCTTTCCCAATCTTGGGGGGTGTCGCATAGCGGCAATTGCAGGGGACTGTAAATCCCCCGTCTTCGGACTTCGTGTGTTCGAGTCACACCGCCCCCATTTCGTGATTTCGCCCAGATCTCTCGTTTTTTTTCGCGTCTATCGACCTTGGGCTCCTCGGCGAGCTTAATTTAAGCTCGCGGTCGTCGCGTCGGTCGATATCCATCGAAAAAATTCCGAGAGCTCTGGACAAAATCCCTCGTGGGGGCGGTGCCGCCCCCATTTCGTGCTGCCCAGATCTCTCGTTTTTTTTCGCGTCTATCGACCTTGGGCTCCTGGGCTCGGGCGGCCTCCGTTCCTACTTGATTTAACTTTTGTAACTGATTATCAATGACTTGTGGTTTTTAATGCAGATATTAATAAAAGATTTTACAAAATAATTGACAATAATAATAAATTTTATAATAATAATAGTTGTAATAACTCTAAAATTGAGGTAAAAAAATGAGTTTCTTTTTAAATTTATTTGGTTCAAATCCTTCATCTCCTAGCTTCGACGATGATTATATTAAACCATATTCCGAAGACCGTTTTTACACGGCTGTAAAAGAGATAAAAAACTTTGCAGACCAGCTTATCAGAGAATTTCCTGGTCATCAAGTTCCGAAGCAGCTTAAAGAACAATTGGAGGAATTAGAAAGAAAGGGTCCAGAATGTCGTTTAGATAATACTCCGACTGTCTTTACTACACGCACCCTTGATTCAAACGATGCTGCATTACGAAGTAAAATAATTGCTAAAATGAATCCTTCCTACGGATCAGTCAACTGCTTAATGGGCCGAGCCGCAAATGACCTTGCTTTTGGAGATAAGCAGATATAATCAACAATCACATAGTCTTAAAATAGTTCTCCGGCAACCGAAAAAAGCAGTGTTTTTTTCGGGAAAGCCGGAGATTTTTTAAAGGCTATCGATGAGCTTGCGACATGAGGCGGCTGATTTCTCATTGGGGGCGTTTTTTATAGCGTTATTGAAACTCAACCGAGCAGCCACATCCTTGCCTTGTTGCTGTAAGCAGATTCCCTTCAGATAATAAGCGGAATAGGATTTAGAGTCTTGCGTTAAGACGGCATTGGCATCTGTGATTGCATCGTCGAGATTGTTTTTAAGACGATGGCATTCGGCTCTGAGTATGAGAGCTTGAGTATTGTTGGGCTTGAGCTTAAGACTTGCATTCAAATCAGATAACGCCTCATCGCATCGATTGACCGCGAGATGATATCTACCCCTGAGGAGTAAGGCGAAATCATCTTCGGGATTGGACTCAAGGCAGCGATTGAGATCGGGCAGGACATGGGTGTCGCCGAGTTGAAGAAGGCAGGATGCCCTCAAAGCGATTGCGGAGAAATTGGTGGGACTGAGTTTAAGACATTCATCTAAAGTTTCTTTAGCTTCGTGGAGATTTCCTTTTTGGAGATAGAATTTTGCTCGAATGATTAACGCGGAGACTTTGATTTCATCGTTGGGTTGATTTTGAAGGCACACGTTGATTGCCCTGATCCCTTCAGGGATATTTCCTTCGAGAAAATGGCATTTTGCACGTTGCAGCCAAGCATAAGGATCATTCGGGGTAAGCCAGAGAGCCTCAGTAAAATCGCGCAGGGCTTCTTGCAGATTGGGATTTCTTTGGTCTCGATGACAAATGCCGCGGCGGACTAAAGCAAATGATTGAATCGTCTTATTCTTACTCAATTTCATGCAATTGCTTAAATCATCAATTGCCTCCTTGAATTGTTGAGTGTGAAGATAAATCGAGCCTCGGCCTGCGTAAGCAAGCGCTCTCGCGTCGGGGGATGAAGAAGAGAGTGAAATGCAGAAATGATAATCTTTCATGGCCTCGTCGTGGCTGCCTTTGAGGCGGTGGCAATCTCCTCTTTCTGCAAGGGCATAAGGGTGATTGCTTTCCAGAGAGAGGCAATGGCTGTAATCTTTGATTGCCGCATCGAGGTTGCCGCTCAGATAATAAGATCTTGCTTTTTCTAAGATCAACTCAATATTTTTAGGGTCTCTACTTAACATAAGGGAGAAATCGCTAATTGCCGCATCGAATTCTCTTTGGTCTTTGTGTAAATTTGCGCTCATTTGAAGGGCGCGGAAGTAATGGGGTTCAATTTGAAGGGCGCGATTTAATGCGGCCCGAGCTTGTTTTTGATCCCCTGACTTAATGTATATCTCTGCTTTTTGGGCAAGGGCATAAACGTTGCAAGGATTAAGAACAAGAACCTGATCTAACATCTCTAAAAGGGATGGGAAAAATTGAGTGCTTTGGCAAAATGAAGAGCGAAGCAACTCAAATTCTTGCAAGATGCCTTTGGCGGCGATCCCCTCTCCAAACGTGGACATGATAGGAAGGTTCCTAGATGCTAAACAGAAATTGGCGACATAAAAAAACATGGCTTTTTTATTAGGCCAGCGTTTAAAAGCTGCATCGCTGATAGCGGGTGCTTCACTCAGATAATGCATAAAAGATTGCGGAAAATCAAAATGAGGAAAAAGGGTTAACGCTAGCTCAAATGTTGTCATCATTTCATCAAAATCGGCATGTGTTTTTAGCGCCAAACCTAACGCTATATTGAAATACTCTTTTAAAATTTCTTTCTCTGAGCATTGTGAAAGAGCGAGCAAGGCTTTGATGATGCTGAAGCGTGCATGGGGGCTCGAACGGATGGATTCTTTTATCATTTCTAAATAAGGTTTGCGTCCTGTGGTGAACGACTCCTTGATGCGATGTTGGATGATTTCTTGAGTGCCATTCTTCATTTCATCGCACATGAACTCAATACAGCTCTTTTTGAGTTTGTCAAACTCTAACGTTGTCGATAAATGGATCAAATGTTCCAAAATGATGTCGAAATCCTTTGGAAATTGTTGTTGGAGTTGGGCCAAGGTCAAACAACCTTTCGGATCGAGCAGCTTGCCGTGCATCCATTGCATCAATTGTGCTGCAGCTTGAGGGTGGCAATACGGGAGAATATTGACTTCGATGACTTTTTGCTCTTCATACAGTCCTTTGAAATAGGGGAGTTTAAGCAAACGAGTCAGGGGGATAGGAAATAGAGATTCTTGGTCATTTCCCGTGGGGAATTTGAGGGTCACCTGAGCAAAAGGATTGATTTTTTGCGCTCCGGGCCTAAAGCGGGACATCGCATCTTCCGAGCTTGCCCATTTGATGGCTCGATCAGCGCAGTTTTTAATACTTGAGTCTTCGGTTGGTTTGGAAGGAGTTGCATCGATCAGATGAAATGATGATTTTGATACGGGATATATCATAATTAATCCGGAAGTAATTGACTTGCTAAATCTTTGGCTAATTTTCCATCCACAGAGCTGTTGATCTTCATGATGGTCTTCATCACTAATCCTAAATCTTTTTTCGTCTTGGCCCCCGATTCGGCGATAGCCTGCATTACGATTTTTTTGGTTTCCTCAGGAGAAGGGGCTTTGGGCAAAAACTCTTGAATGATCGCGAGTTCGCTTTTTAGTTTCTGGGCGATCTCAGGGCGGCCTGCTGCTTGGGCCTCTTCCATCGCTTCTTGTATGTTGCCGAAGTAAGTTTTAAAGAGTTTGAGAACTTCTGCATCGGACAGATTGGCCCGCGCGTCAACGGCCAATATTTTTGATTTGAGCATGCGCAGGGTATCGAGCCTCAGCTGGTCTCGGTTCCTCATTGCTTCTTTGATGCCGTGATTGATTTGTTCGATGATTGTCATATGGCTCCTTTTGGATAAATCTTGCCTTAAATGATCTATTTTTTCTAACTTTATCTCCATAAAGATGAGGAGAAAATATGGACCTTCAAATCAAAGGAAAAAAAGCGCTCGTTACAGGCAGCAGTTCTGGCATCGGCGAGGCGATTGCAAAATTGTTAGCAAAAGAAGGGGCCCACGTCATGATCCATGGAAGAAATGCCAAGGAACTTGATCGAGTGGCCAAAGAGATCAAAAAAGCTGGGGGAAAAGCGGCAATGGTCCAGGCTGATTTATCCTCGGATGCTGAAGCCAAAAAAGCGGCCCGCAAGACCGTTGATGAACTCGGGGGCATTGATATTTTGGTCAATAACGCGGGTGCTTTTCCCTTACGAGGTTGGAAAAATACAACTCCCCAAGATTGGCTAGATCTTTTTAACCAAAATGTCGTCTCGGCAATCCGTTTGATTTTAGAGTTTCTTCCCAGGATGAGAAAGCAAAAATATGGCCGTTTTATCCAATTTGGGAGTTGTGTCGGCACTCAGCCATTCGCTGATCAGCCCGATTATTCAGCCACAAAATCCGCTCATATCCTTATCTCTGTCAGTTTGGCAAAGGAGCTTGCAGGCACAGGGGTCACAGCCAACACGATTTCCCCAGGACCGATCTTGACTCCAGGTGTGGAGAAACTTTTTCGTCAAATTGCCGCAGAAAAGGGCTGGGGAAAAAAATGGGAAGAGATCGAAGCGCATGTGCTCGAAGACGATCTCTACAACCCCTGTGAGCGATTTGGAAAGCCAGAAGAAATTGCCGCGGCTGTCGCCTTCATCGCTAGCCCTCTTGCAAGCTACATCAATGGAGCCAACATCCGTGTGGATGGGGGTAATTGCGCATCCGTTAATTAACAAAGATGAAACGAGTCTTTTTACGTGCTATTCTACTTTGCTTGACCAAGAGACAGTAAGCCCTCATTTTAGAGGGGAGTTATTTTTTGCTGCCTGCGGTCACGAAAAGAAGATCATTCGGCACCTCTGGTGAACCAGATTCGCGGAATTTTGCCGTCCCTATCGCGGTTGGACGTAGGAATCATTTTGGAGTTCTAAGGGGCTTTGTTGCGTAAATGGTAAAATTCAAACATTTATGCAACAAAGCCGTTCTAAGGAGAAAG
Source organism: Candidatus Rhabdochlamydia sp. (assembly GCA_030043815.1). Lineage (GTDB taxonomy): Bacteria > Chlamydiota > Chlamydiia > Chlamydiales > Rhabdochlamydiaceae > CAJCIW01. Next base: position 1,689 of record JASHWX010000044.1, on the reverse strand, counting down.
GTTTTATATGTCGATATTGAAGTTCTTGCCATTAAAGAAAATTAATTTTCTGATTTTGGTCTTTAGCCTGCTCGGCTCTTTGCTCGAGGCTAATTTACAAGAAAATCCGCTCCTCGATGCCCGGATCATCTCTCAGATTTCGCCATATTTTCTTCCTCTCGACCATCCGATGAAACCCAAGCTCGATGCCATTTTTTCACGATCGAGGGCGCTGCAAAATGAGCAAACGCTTATCGATGCGGGTTTCATTCACCTTGCAGGCCCGCGGCCCTATAGTTATATCATTGTGGTCCGACATCCCGAGATCCCGGGCTATGTATTTAAATTGTATCTCGACTGCGATCCTCGCTCGCGTAAAAACGTGCCCCATTGGAAATGGTTGACCATGCGGTGCGCAGGGGCCAAACAGATCAGAAAGATCATTAAACAAAAAAATATCCGCCATTTTATTGTTCCCGATAAATGGCTGTATGTACTCCCTGTTTATCCCTATTCCAGTGTGATGAATCCCGAGATCGTCATCTTAATGGAAACAGACGTTCAGCCCGAAAGCCGGGATGTGACAGAGCGGATGTGGAAAACTGGAATCACACGCGAACACCTCGACGAGCTTTATACCATTGTAAAACATGGCTATGGCGGGCAAGGCACGCTGGCTCTTGCAAGCAATGTCCCTTACACCAAAAGCGGAAAATTTGCATTTACAGACACCGAAGATCCGCAAACCGATCCGAAACTGAAAAATGCTAAACATTATCTCTCTAAAGAGATGGGGCTCTATTGGGATAGTCTTATTGGCGAATGAGTTCTTTGCTCGACAGGGACTTCGCAGTCCGATAAAAAATGTCAAAGTCGAGCTTTGGTGATGCTGATGATTTTTGCATGTGTGTCTTTATCCATCGCAATCACGACACCTTTGGGCGTTAGGCCTTTTTTGCTCATATCTCGAAAATCAATGGGGCTGCCTTCCCAATCGGTCACAATGCCGCCGGCTGCCTTAACGAGGGGGAGCATCGAACAGACGTCCCAAAATCCAGGTCCACCTGGCGGTGCAATGTAAAGATTGCATCCATCGCCTTCAGCAATACTGATCATCTTGAATCCAAAACTGTCGAGAAAAAGCCCTTGTTCTTTAAATTTTGCAGCGTCGATCTCTCCCATGAGCTGCCGATAGATCTCATGGGCGATATCGCGCTCTTTTGGGGTGGGATTTAAGATGGGATGATAACCCACTAGGGTGCGATGGACGATGAGCTCAGCAGGAGTTTGTTTGACTTGTTTATAGGCAAAGCCGTCAAGGGCGAAATAGAGGGTGTCTATCTCTGGATAGTAGTTGACGCCTAGAACAGGCTGACCGTGATGCAATAGACCGATATGAACGCCGTAATGCGTCCCTTTGTAGCGGGGATCGAGATCGAGGGCCTGAGGGGTTGAGGACTTGATGAAGGCTTTAGTGCCGTCGAGAGGATCGAGGACCCAAGTCCATTCGGCATTGACGCCCCTTGCAATCGCTTGATTCACCGCCGCAGTTTCTCCATTAATAGATTCCTCGGAGAGAATCCCATCAAGAGGATAGGCGCGGCTGATCGTTTCGCAAAGGACGCGATTCGATGCGTGGTCTGCTGCTGTGACAGGAGTTTTGTCTTCTTTGATCTCGATGGAGACATTTCCAGGATTTTTAACGGAAAG
>JASHWX010000043.1 GCA_030043815.1 Candidatus Rhabdochlamydia sp. | reverse complement strand
AGCGCATGTATCCGTGACGGTGATCGCACCGCCCGCGATCTCTTTATACGTCACCTTCACAGGCTTTTTGCAGTGGCCGCATTCGACAGGTCTTTCCGCCATGGATACCCCCCTTAGCGGATTCTAGAAAAATTTAAGAAATCTGTAAACAATAGAGCCAGTTGCAAAACTCCAGTACATGGAAAAAACGATGATTTTGAGTCAGTTTGCCAGTCGCGTCAGCGACCAAAGCCCCGCACCCGAGCACATACTCAAATGGAGTAGGGCTCGGGTGCGGGGTGGCAAAATGACTCAAAAAGGCGTTTTTGCCATGTGCCGGAGTTTTGCAACGGCTCAATAGACAAAAAAATGTTTAGATCCTTATAGTTGCAAAAAATCCTGAGGAGGGTGCCCTGTAAAGTAATTTTTTTCCTCAAGAAGAGTTTGAAATAGACAAAAAAGTCCATTTCTTTTTACATTAATTACCAAGTGCAAATGCCACTTACAACTTTAGGAGATATGAAAATTATGAAAAAAATCACAATGATGATGTTTGCTCTCGTTGCAGCAACTGCAGCGGTTGCTTTGAATGCTGAAAATGCACAAAGCGCGACTCCAGCTACAACGCAAAAAGCTCCAGAAGCAGCAGCTTTGAAGCTTTCTGCTGATGAGCAAGCATTCTCTGCAAAGCTCAACGATCAAAACCGCAAAGCTTTTAATGACAAGCTTTCAATTGAGCAAAGAAAATCTGTCATGGTTGCTGTGAAAAATGGCGCTAATGCGGATGAAGCCGTACAAAGAATGATTGCTGCGAAAGAAATGAAAGAAGCTCCTTCTGTCGCTAACGCAGAAAAAGCAAATCCTGCAGCTCCAGCTGTTAAGTAATGATCATCTCTTATGCAATCGCCTTAAGTTAGGCGATTGCATTTTTTTTAGAGTCTGTCTGCGAATTTTGTTATTTTGATTTTTGAGGGATTTTTTCACCGATTTTAATGCCACTTCGCAGGACATACTAAGCCAAGAAGTGGCATTAAAATCGGTGAAAAAAGATGCAAAAAGCAATTAACCAAAATTCGCAGACAGACTCTTATGAAAATCGGGATCGCAATTCGCGAGAATCATGCCGTTTGGGGAGGGGATCTCAAGGTTGTTTACGATCTTAAATGGGGACTCGAGCAGCTGGGATGCAAAATCACAGTCAGCGATACAGTCCTTTCTCTTCTTGAAGAAGATTTCATATTGCTCACCAATTCGACCCGCGATCAGCGTTCCCAATTTGATCTTTTACAGCTCTACACTAAGCCTTACGGCCTTCTCTCTTTCCACGAAGATCCCATCCAATACGCACTGCCCTGTTTTGGCTTTGCCAACTATGTCGAAAAAAGTTTGGAAGGCTATGTGGAAAGCGGTGTGCCTTTTACTCTCGACAGACTGCTCGCTACACCCCAAATCGTCTTCTACTTCGGTTTTTTACCGATGCGCTCTTCGTATTACAATTTCGAGGTGATGGAAAAAGCTCAATTTTGCCTTGTCGATTCCCCTACAGAAAAAAGAACTTTAAAACGCGACTGCCCTCTCGCGAGGCCGATCATCGTTCCCCTTTCGCCGGGTTTTTCATCGGATGAGGGCAAAGATGGATTTCTCAACTATCGAGATTATGTGTTGCAAGTGGGACGATTTGAAACGAGAAAGAATCAACTCGGTTCTATTTTAGCCATGCGCGATATCCCGCATCCTCTGGTCTTCATCGCGACAAAGACCCATCAGCCTTGGTATGAGAAGATTTGCCTCAATGCCATTTTAAATTACCGTTCGCACCCTACTTTCATCATCAGCGAAACATTGGACAGCGGTCAAAAAGGACCCCTGACTGTCATGAAGATGCCAGATGGAAAAAAGCTCTCATCTGAATTGTTGAAAAGCGCCTACGCAAACGCCAGTCTCTATTTACATCCTGCTTTTTCTGAAACGCCAGGCTTCATTTTCTTTGAAGCCGCTAGAGCAGGAATCCCGATCATTGCCTCAGAGTGGTGCACATTCAAGGACTTGAGTATGCAAGGCCCGATCGAATACCCTTGCCCCTATGATGTGAATGCCATTGAGAAGAGCATTAAATCCCTTCTTGGAAAAAAGGCGACATTTCATCACTCCAGCTTGTCGCGCACCCCCTTGGATTATGCACGCGATGTTTATAAGCATCTCTCGAGTTCTTCAAAAATTTGATCAATAGGAATAACTCTGGCATGGGCAAAATCTGTTGATTTATTGGGTGTCGCAATCCATTTTTCAATGATATTGATTTGTAGAGAATCGAGTAATTGCAGCTGAGATTTTGTGAAATCGACTGGAGTTGTTTTTACTTCAATTGCAATGTAACGTTGATTCGATAACTGTAGTAAAAAATCTACTTCGATTTGATCCTTAGATCGAACAAAAAAAAACTCTGTTTGTTCTCCTTGGTTCATAAAAAATCGAGTGATTTCTGACAAAGTAAGGGCTTAAAAGAATAGGATCAAATTCATTCCAACCTTGAAGTCGTATATAGTCAAAATTGAATATAAGTATCTGAAAATAAAGGTCTAAGGTTGTAATGTGGGATAAGTGAATAGGAAAAAATGGGTGGTATTCATTGCGAAATGACATAAGATGCTGGATTCTATTGCTTGGGTGGTTTGATAGATCGTCCCATAGATTACGCTGGCGATGAATACTAAAAATAAAAATGGCAATTCTGCAATCCAAAACAGATGGAACAGTGAAAAAATGAGAGACGTAATGACGATGCTTCCAAAAGCGGCAGAAGAACTTTTTCCCCACCAATTGTAGATCTCTCTTTGAATGAATCCTCGAAAAAAGGCTTCTTCGGGGATGCAGACGAAGAGGATTTGATTGACCATCCAAACAAAGGAAATAATAGGAATTTTGGGGGCCCACCCTACAATGCCTAAACTCCATGATAGGCTTATCATGATCAAAATCCCAATGACGCTCATGGGAATAGCGACCTTGAAGACGTCATAGAGTTGAGACGGGGATGAGATCAGCGGAAGGGCAAAGATCAAGACAAATAGCCCGATGAAGGGTTTATCGAATTTAAGCCACAAATTGTAAGGGTGGGAATTGGGGCCCAGATTCAGAGAAGAGGCGACTTTCCAATCCTTAAAATCAGGTAAGAATTGAGCGGCGAGGGCAAATGAAACGAGCACAGCGATGCCGAAGAGGATGTACCTCGTGCTTTTGCTGATCGGCTTATTTAAGAAAAAGTGGCAAAATAACAATATGAAGACAGGTATGAGAGAAAGCCAGCTGGCGATATGGGATTGAAAAGCAAAGATGAACGCCAGTAAGAGGAAGGATCCCCAGAGCCAAACGCTTTTACGGATCCATAAGCTGATGAAGCACATGCCAAAGGAAAAAAAGCAAAGGGTCGGTAAGGGATTTTCCCAGAAGATCACATGCGAAAAGGGTTCCATGCTGCTCAGTATACAAAAAAGGGTAAAAAGATGATTCGAAAAAAAGAAGGAGAGATCGAGTGGCTGGAGTTTGAGCTGCTCAGTGAGTTTCCAGGCCTGGTGCACGGTGTTTTTTTGCGCCATGGAGGAACAAGCCAGGAGCCGTACGGTTCGCTCAACGCCGGCGGGAACACAGGGGATGACCATGAAAAAGTCAGCGAAAATCGGCGGCGGATGCTCCAAGCACTGAAAATCAGTCGGGTCATTTCAGGCAAACAAGTGCATGGAAGCGAGGTCACTTTGGTCAAGCAAGATCAAATGGAGATTGCAGCCTCCGATGCGATGGTCACTGATTTGAAAAATGTCGGATTGATGATCAAGCATGCGGATTGTCAAGCCGCGATTCTCTATGATCCTGTACACCGTGCGCTTGGAAACGTCCATGCGGGCTGGCGCGGCAATGTGCAAAATATCTATCGCGCAGCTATCCAAAAAATGGCGCAAGCCTTTGGGACAAAGCCAGAAGATTTGCTCGTTGGCATCTCGCCGAGCTTGGGGCCAGACCACTCAGAATTTAAGAACTACCGGACTGAATTTCCCGAAGAATTTTGGACGTTTCAAGTGCGGCCGCACTATTTTGATCTATGGGCGATTGCCCGCCATCAGCTCGAGAGTAGCGGGGTGCTGGGGCATCATATCGAGATCGCGGGCATCTGTACCTATGCCAATTCCCAAGACTTTTATTCTTATAGAAGAGATCAGGTGACAGGGAGGCATGCGACGATTGCTTATCTTAAATGATCATCAAAGAATAAGACCGCGTTCTTAGCGAGGTCGTCGTGGATCTTTTTGCGGTCGATGGACGAAGGATCTTCGCAGTATCTCGACTCGATGACCCTTTTTCCAAGCAGTGTCGCGCGATTGAGAAAGACATAATGATTCGCGTCGCCTGCTAAAACTTGGAGATTGGCGCGCGCGATCTTTTTGGCAAATACCTTTGCATTGTGTTCGATGGGAACAACATCGTCCTTTTCAGGAGCGATGATCATGACAGGGATGCGGATTTTTTCTAAGCTTTTTTCCTCGAAAATCCAACCTAAGGCAGGGGCTAATACCACCATGGCCGAGATGCGTTTGTCGTGGTAGGAATAATGAGCGGGAGTGTAATCGATTTTGTCGAGGATCTCCGGAGATGTGACATCAGAGAGTTCTTTTACGCAGATTTTTTTGACCTTCTCTGCAGTGACATCGGATGCCATTGCGCCTGCGAGCCAAATGCCGGTTGCCCCTCCGAGAGAATAACCGGCAAACCCAATTCTTTTGACGTCGATCTTGTCTTTAAAATGGGACGACTTGAGCAATTGATTGAGGACAAAAGAGACATCGAGCGGTCTTTCCCATGGCTGAGCAAAATATTCTGGAATTTTGTTGTTCCAGGTGTTGCCGTAATGGTCCATCGCTGCGACGATGTATCCGTTGGCTGTCAACACCTCGGCAAGCCAAGAGATATTGAACCGGTCCCCTCCGCTTCCGTGGGACATGACGATTAAAGGGTATTTTTCCTTTTTGGTGCTCAAAGGCGCATCCCGCGCTTCATCGCACCTGAGCCAAATTCCAGGAGTTGCTCTAGCAGGGACCGTCTGGTCGACAGGATACCAGACTTCTGTGACCACAGGGCGGTTGCGTTGATTATCAAAATAGTGGAAGGTGGTAATTCCCGTCTTCTGCGGCTGCAGGGTGATGGTTTTGACAATTTTGCGAAAATTGAACGCGCGAGTGAACGGAATCGCTGCAAACACAAAGAGTGCAGCGATACAAAAGATCCACTTCAATTGCTTCTTGTTCATAAGACTTTCCTTATCAAATCAAACATTTTTAAAAAAGAAAATATATACTTGTGCTGATTAGGGTGGATGATTATGCTACAGTTTCATGCCCCGAAGACTTTTTAAGGGGTGTTATTGAGAACAAAAGGTGTAATCTTGTCGAAATTCAGCTCATTTTTTTGTTCGTTCCTGTTGATCACAAGTGCATTTTTATTTGCCGAGGATAAAAAGACCATCTTAGTCCTCTCTAGCAAAGGAGGGGGCGGGCACATCGCTGCAGCCAATACACTCCAAAATCTCTTAAGCGAAGAATTTGATCTCAAAGTCGTCTATCCCATCGATCAATTGCGCATTTGGGGAGTTCCATCGGGCGAGCAAGTCTATAATATGATGCTGCGCAATGGGTGGACCCGGTCTCTCAATTTCATCGTCCGCCATGTCGCGCCTCCTGTGTTCCGTACCCGCATTTCAAAACTGGAAAAAATCATTGACTCATATATCGAGACTTATCAGCCAGACCTTGTGATCTCGCTGATCCCATTTGTCAATTTTCCAGCATCTGAGGCGGCAAGGCAAAATGAAGTTCCCTATCTTCTGATCACAACGGACAACGATCTGCGCAATTGGGCCTTTGAAATGGAGCGGATCACCCATCCCAATTTCAAAGTGACGATCGGCGCCGATCTGCCCACCACACGCGAAGTTCTTGTGCAAAAAAATGTCCCCATGGATGCGATCGAGACCATTGGGCTGCCGCTTAGGGCTGAGTTCCTCAGTGAAAAAGACATTGATCAAATTTGCGAAGAATTCGAATTTCCCGACGATAAAGAGATCGTCTTAATCATGATGGGAGGCGCTGGCGGAGCCGGTG
>JASHWX010000042.1 GCA_030043815.1 Candidatus Rhabdochlamydia sp. | reverse complement strand
GGCGACACGAAGACAGTCCGGATTAAGCTCGATGTAAAGACAGGTGAAAAAGCGGCATTCGGGCCGACTTCGATTGTGGGAACAAAACGGGTCAAGCCGCTCTACATTGAACAAAAACTCGATTGGAAAGAAGGTCAGCCCTATGACAGCCGCGAGATCGAAAAGACGCAAAAAACACTGATCGACTCAGGGCTTTTCAGCTCGGTGTTGATCACGCATGAAGAATCGCTAAACTCCAATGGGGAGCTTCCGCTAAAGATCGAGGTGCATGAGACGCGCCATCGCAAGATCAATCTCGGCGTGAGCTATCAAACGGTCTTCGGCCCAGGTTTTACGTTTGGATGGGCGAATTACAATGTCGGCGGGATGGGGCGCACGTTGAGTTTCCAAGGCGACATCACTCGGATCAGCCAAACAGGGGTGGCTTATTACCTTCATCCGAATTTCATTCGCTTAGACCAAGACATGATCGCGCAAGCCGAAGCGGCCCATGAATCGCTTACGAAAGCCTATTCCATGCGCTCTTACAGCATTTTGGACCGTTTCGAGCGGACCATTAACAAAAGGCTGCGCGGGGGCCTCGGATTCAAAGGAGAACGGCTTTTTGTCACCGACAGCGCGCAAAATGGCAATTTTTGGTTATTTGAGGTGCCGATTTATTTGCGCTATAGCACGGCCAACCACTTGCTCAACCCAACCCGCGGCATCACACTCGAATATACGGCAACTCCTGCAATCGACTTGGCGATCCCCAAGGGGATCTATCTGACTCAGCAATTCACCGGCGCCTTCTACCAGCCTTTAGATGAAAAAGAGAGAGTGGTTCTCGCAGAAAAGCTCACTTATGGATTTATCTTGAGCAATGGGCTGGTGTCCATCCCTTTGTGCAAGCGTTTCTTAGGGGGGTCTGAAGAAGATTTGCGCGGCTATCGTTATCAGACAGTCAGCCCTCTTGAACATGGCAAGCCCATCGGGGGCAGATCGGCTATTTATCTCACGTTCGAGACCCGTTTTAGAGTGACGGAGTCGATTGGGCTTGTTCCTTTTTTCGATTTGGGATCGGTCTACCGGACTGCTCTTCCGACGATTCATGAAAAATGGTATAAATCTGCAGGCCTCGGCTTACGCTTTTTTACTTCGATGGGGCCGTTTAGGCTTGATTTGGCCTTTCCTTTAGATCGCAGGAAAGATTTTGATCCTGTTTACAAAATATTAGTGAGCATAGGACAAATGTTCTAGATATGATAAAAACGATGCGCTTCTTCGGGATATTTTTCATCTCGTTATTGATCCTCTTTTGCATCCTCTTTGCTGTGCTGCAGACAAAAACTGTGAAAACAAAGATTGCAAAGATTCTCGTTTCCCGCCTGAGTGAAATGAATATTCATGCATCGATCACAGATGTCGGCGGCAGGCTTCCTTTCACATGGAAGATTGCGCACGCAGAGTGGCAAGATTTAAAGTTGTCCGGCTTGAAATTGAGGATTGCCATTTTGCCTCTGATCAACGGCAAACTGGAGATCGACTACCTGCATATTGACACTGCAGAATATCTTTTAAAATCAAACCCACCCGTATTTAAATTCAGCGATCTCGCATCTCTGCCTTTCCCTATTTCCATTAAATACTTTGAAATCGATCGATTCACTGTGGATGATTTGCAGTTTTCTGCTACAGGCGGCGGCAGGATCGATAAAACTGACTTTGCGCTGCATGCCCACCTCAAAGGAGATGATATGCTCTTTGACGGGACCATTATCGGAGATCAAAAGCAGAACTTCATCGAATTGCAACTCGATACGCGTCTTGGGACTCTGCCGCTCAAGCAAGTCTCAGGGCGTCTCGCCGCTGAACTTCGTTTGAAAGGCCCATGGAACTCTTGGGATGAGCTCCTTTCTCATGAGCCAATCGCAAGCCCCATTTCGGGAGAGTTCAAAGGCGTGCTTGCCGATGCGAAAGTTCAAGGCGCGCCAATGCTCGATCGCACTTGGAAATTAAAAACGCAATTTTCCTTAGGTGAGCAGTGCTATGTTCAAAAGTTCATGCTGTCAAGCGACTTGATCAAGATCAAAGGGAAAGGGCAATTTTCCTCTGATATCGAAAAGTGCAGCTTGCTGGCAGCATTCTCATTTCCGGACCTCTCGCTGCTTTCCCCTCTTTGCTCGGGAAAGATGGACGGCAAAGGGATGCTCCAAGACGGGCGTTTTAAATTGTCTTTCGCAACCCGAAATGCCCTGCTCGAGCAATTTGCGATGAATACTTCCCAAGGACTTATCAAGGGCAGCCTAAAAGCAGGCCATTGGGAAGGTGAATTCAAACTCTCTTCCAAGGACGCGCAAATTCCTTTTGAGAATGCCTTTGCTTTTATTTATTTTCCAAAAAGAGGATTTTCGCTCACGGATTTCACCCTTGATTTCCCCGATGGGACAATGAGCGGCTATGTCAATTACAGCGAGGCGCGCCGCCTCTTTGACGGGTGTTTATTTGCCAATGTGCATCATCTCGACCGATTTGCATTTCTTGCTCATGAACAAAATTTAGGGGGAAGTCTCGCTGCCGAGGTGCGGCTTGAGCCCAATGCCGATGAACAAAATGTGCAAATTGTTCTCATCGGCAAAAATTGGCGTTATCGCGATATGCTCTTAGACGATTTGACCATCAGCGCTAAGATATCGAATGCATTCGAGGACCCTCGCGGCCAATTCAACCTTCTTGTGGAAAAATTCTTCTCGCCGCGCATCTACCTGACGCGGCTCAACTTCGGAACAAACTCAGATGAACTTAATTGGCCATTTTTTCTCGATGTTGAAGGGAGAATGGAAAACCCTTTTCATTGCTTTGCCAAAGGGTTCTGGCACTGCGAAAAATCCTACTTCAATTTGGAGTTGATGCAATTGTTTGGAGACCTCGCCAATACACCGTTTGCGCTGAAATTTCCATGCGAGTATCAGCTAGGTCCCAATAGCATGAGTTTAAGCCAATTCGATTTTCACATCGGCAAAGGGCGCCTTTACACGACGTTTGATTTGAGCCCCGTAAAATCGCTTGGAAAATGGGAACTCGAGCATTTCCCGCTAGAAATATTCAGCGTGATTAAGCCTAGGTGGACACTGAACGGCTCGATTTCCAGCAAAGGCTACATCGATGGGACGCCCGAAAATCTTGAGGGCAGCATGAATGCTGCCCTCGAAGAGTCCAGCGTGCTGCACTATGGAAAAAAAGAGCCTCTGCGAGCAAGAGGCACGCTGCAAGCCCATCTCAATCACAACGTTTTGCAAATTTTCACAGATCTTCACGCCTCCGCTGGCCAGTTCCTCGATTTCACCGCCTCTTTGCCATGTGCCTATCATCTCTACCCATTAAAGATCGCATTCGATTCCAATCAACGCGCATCGGCAGAGCTTGTCTCTGAAGGGAAGTTAGAAGATCTCTTTGATTTCATCAATCTCGGCACGAACAGTTTCACAGGCCTTATCTCCACTCGCCTTTATCTTTCCAAGACACTCGCCGATCCTTCCCTCTTAGGCAAAATCGAATGGCAAAATGGAACTTATGAAAACTATTTCACGGGAATTTCATTGAAAGGGATCAACGCCGATTTTGAAGCGGAAAATCAAAACATCCGCCTCATTGCGCTCAAAGCGAATGATGGTGAAGACGGCACCCTTTCGATGGAAGGGAGCCTTGCCCTAAAACCCCAAGAAAATTTTCCTTACGCCTTCGATGCAGAGCTGACAAATCTCCATGCCGTGGGCTTCGACATGATCGATGCCCATTTGACAGGCCCGCTCTACCTTACCGGCAATCTGCATCGCATGGACGCCCAAGGCAATCTCCTCGTCGATAAAGCCTTGATCCAGCTCGATGAGCATCTTCCCTACGAAATCCCCAATCTCCCTGTCACTTATGTGAATACCCCCTTTTTCCAATCGAGGGTCCAGCCAAGCCAAGGATTTACCTTCCATCTTGATTTGGAGCTCACGGCGGAAAAAAATGTCCTCGTTGAAGGCCAAGGCGTCAATGCGGAATTGGAAGGGCATGTCCACCTCACCGGCGCCGATACCAACATCGCCGCCAACGGCACCTTGAAATTGGTCAAAGGGGAATACCGCTTCTCTGGCAAAATCTTCAAATTGACGGAAGGGGAGATCGTCTTTAACGACAAACCCGTCCCATCCGCTAATCTCAATATCAGCGGCACGCTCGACCTGCCCTCTTTGACCATCACCGCTATGATGCGAGGCCCCCTCACCTCCCCTCGCCTCTTCTTTCAATCCAACCCGAACATGCCCACAAGCTCGATCCTCGCCCGTATCCTGTTCAATAAAGATATTTCCGATATTACCCACCCTGAAAAGATCCTGCTCGCCAGCACCTTGGTCAGCATCTCCGGCAATGCAGGCCCCGACATGATGGAGACCATCCGCAAGACCATCGGTATCGACCGGCTCAGCATCGGGTCCCACCCCGGCTCCGACGAGGTCGCCCTCCAGATCGGCAAATACCTCACACGCGGGGTCATGATCACCCTCTCCCAGAGCGCCACCAGCAGCCAGGTCATCGTCGAGGTCGACCTTCCCAAAGGCTTCGTCTTCCAAGCCGAGACCCAAGAACAGCAAGAAGGCAAATTTTCCCTCAAATGGACAGCAAGCTACTAAAAGAAAATAAATATTAAGCAGGATGATAGGATAGTCAGGATAAAAAGAAAGAAATGATTCTTCTATCCTATCAATCCTATTATCCTGCTAATTTTCTTATACCCCACTTTAGGGATGAGCTTCTTAAGGAGTCAATTCTCAAATATTTGTTAAGATTGTTTAAATGAGCGGTTTTTGATATGCTTTAAATCGGTGACCAAAAAATAAATTTATAAAGAGGTGAAATCATGTCAGAGGTAAACACTTGCGGATATAATTTAGGCCTCGAGATGACGCAGTGCTATATGAAATACTTCGATGCACGCGAGGTTGAGCTCAATGGATTGATCGATAAATTGAGCGCTTCGAACAACGATATCCGAATGATCAACGATCTCGTCAACAAGCTCACGCATGGCAAGAAGAAAGATAAAAAGGCGGATTTTTCGAGCGATGAAGAGATGAGAAATATCATCGATCGCGTTTACGAGCGCAATCCTTCGATTTTCGATGACAATAAGACCTATAATTTTAAGTCCGAAGATGAAATTGATACAGTGCTTCAGGGCTTGGATGCAGAGTTGAAAATGCTCGCAGCCGACCTCAACGAAAACTTGATGAAGATCAATAACAAATACGAAGACCGCTCTCAGATGACTGAAAATGCACGCCAAGTGCTTAAAGAAGCAGAAGATCACATCGCATCGATCATCAGGAAAACAGCAGGCCGTTAAATGACAACAACCGATTTTCAGCACCAGGTGATGGAAATACTCGGGATCTCGGAAAACGAGGCTTCCCCGATCCCCCTTGAGCTGGAACGG
>JASHWX010000041.1 GCA_030043815.1 Candidatus Rhabdochlamydia sp. | reverse complement strand
CTCCAGCTTGATGCCGAGCTCTTCGCTGATGAGCTCTCCGCCAGTGAGGACGGCAATGTCTTCCAAGATTGCTTTGCGGCGGTCGCCAAATCCAGGCGCTTTGACGGCGCAGACTTTCAACCCAGCGCGGAGGCGGTTCACGACGAGGGTCGCCAGCGCTTCGCCTTCAATGTCTTCTGCGATGATGAGGAGCGGCCTTCCCGTTTCAGCAACGGTTTGCAAAATCGGGAGGAAATCTTTTACGGAGGCGATTTTTTTCTCGTAGATGAGCACAAAGACATCTTCGAGGAGGCATTCTTGCGTCTCGGTATTGGTCATGAAGTAAGCAGAGACGTAGCCGCGGTCGAAATTCATTCCTTCGACGACGTCGAGGACAGTTTCGAATCCTTTCGCTTCTTCGACAGTGATCGTCCCGTCTTTGCCGACCTTTTCCATCGCCTTAGCGATGATTTCGCCGATTTCGGCATCGCCGTTGGCTGAAATCGTGCCGACCTGCGCGATCTCTTTACGGTCTTGGATCGGCTTGCTGAGTTTTTTCAGCTCAGCTGTAATCTCTTTGACGGCTTTTTCGATGCCGCGCTTGATCTCCATCGGATTGGCGCCGGCAGTCACGTTGCGAAGCCCTTCGCTATAGATCGCTTCGGCAAGAACGGTCGCAGTGGTGGTCCCGTCGCCCGCTTTGTCAGCCGTTTTATTGGCGACCTCTTTGACCATTTGAGCGCCCATGTTCTCGTGCTTGTCTTCCAGCTCGATTTCTTTAGCGACCGTGACCCCGTCTTTAGTGATTTGAGGAGCCCCATAGGACTTGTCGATGACGACATTGCGCCCCTTAGGCCCTAAAGTCACTTTAACGGCGGAAGCCAACGTGCGAACGCCTTTTAAGATCTTTTGGCGTGCATCTTCTCTAAATTTAATGTTTTTTGCTGCCATATATATTTTACCCTTAGTTGATGATTGCGATGATGTCGTCGGCGCGCAAGATGACGAATTCTTCATCGTCGATCGTCACTTCTTGGCCGGAATACTTGTCCATCAAGATTTTATCGCCCACTTGGACGGGGATGGGGATGTGCTTGCCATCAGAGGTCGTCGATCCTGTCCCAATGGCGACCACTTTTGCAGTTTCCTGCTTTTTTTTAGCGGTGTCCGGAAGGATGATGCCCCCCTTGAGGGTTTCTTCCTGTTCAAGGCGTTGAACGAGGACGCGGTTTCCAAGAGGCTTAAGAGTCATTTTCTTGGTAGTTTGTTGAGCCATCTTTTCATCTCCTGTTGTAACGCGAGTTTTGGATAAGCACACTATGCAAATCGATATCTTTCGGCGAATTTTGTACTAAAATTCGTTCGCTGGCGGCGTCGTCGACGCCAGCGTCACTCATTTTAGTGCAAAATTCATCCGAAATCTGATCGATTTTCATAGTGCGGTTATCCAAAACTCGCGTTGGTTAAAGTAAGAATAGAAGCAGTATACTCTACCAGCAAATTCTATCCAAGATTGTACTTTTAGGCTACAAAAACTAGCAATATACTGCTTTGGTTGCTAGTATTTTCTATAAATAATTTATAATGAGAATTTTAGTATCAGATTGACACTTGTGGGACGAACACGCATAATTCAAATTCTTAAATGGAGTAAGACGCATGACTACAGCAACGATAGAAAAATGGAATGTCGAAGCCTTATACCCTTCATGGGAAGCCTGGGAAGAAGACCTTGTCAAATGGGGGAGGGAAGACCAGAAAGTCCATTGGCCCGAGATAGCTCCTTACCGTAAGACGTGGAAGCAAAGCCCTGAAAAACTTAAAGAATTTATTGCATACACCTGCGAGATCGACCGTCAATTATCCAAGCTCTATACTTATGCCCATCTTCGCCATGATGAAGATGTAGCTGAAGAGATAGCAAAAAAGGCCCACGCGCGCCTCGTCTCTTTGCTCTATGCATTCCGTCAGGAGACAGCCTGGTTTGAGCCTGAGATGCTGCAGCTTCCCGATGCCGAGCTCAATGCCCTCATCTATTCTCCGGTCTTGAAAGATTACGCCTTTTACCTCGAAAAAATTGTGCGGCTCAAAAAACATACGCTCCTTGCAGCCGAAGAAGAATTGCTCGCGATGGCTGGAAAGGCTCTTGAGACATCTTCACAGGCATTCGGCGCGTTCAACAATGCGGACCTCAAATTCCCCAATGTCGAAGACAGCCAAGGCAACAAACGGGAACTGACGCATGGAAAGTATTTGCTCTACTTGCGCGACAAAGACAGAAAGCTGCGCGAGGAAGCATTTAAGACTTTGCATAATAGTTTTAGCGCTTTCGAAAATACCCTTTGCGAATTGCTGGGCGGGCAAGTGCAGCGCCACGTATTTGACATGAGCTCCCGCAAGTATTCATCTTGCGTCGAAGCAGCGCTATTTCCGAATCAGATCGATGTGAAAGTGTATACATCCCTGATCCAAGCTGTGCGCAAACATCTGCCTGCATTGCACCGTTACGTCTACATGCGCAAAGAGGCGTTGGGCTTAAACAAATTGCATCTTTACGATCTGCATGTGCCCCTTGTCAAAGCGGTCGATATGGGGATGGCTTTCGATGAGGCGGTCCAGTTGATCGTCGAATCGGTAGCGATCTTAGGCGAGGACTATCAGCGATCGCTCAATCAGGGCCTGACTCAAGACCGCTGGGTGGACCGTTACGAAACTGCCCGCAAGCGATCGGGCGCCTATTCAAGCGGATGCTATGACAGCATGCCCTACATTTTGATGAACTACCATGGCACGTTCAACGATGTCATGACGCTTACGCATGAGGCGGGCCATAGCATGCATTCGCTGCTCAGCCGCCGCCATCAGCCTTACCATTACTCTCAATATTCGATCTTTGTCGCTGAAGTGGCATCGACGTTCCACGAAGAATTGTTGCTACGCCATCTCCTCAAACAAGTAAAAACGAAAGAGCAAAAAGCCTTCCTTATTAATCAAAAGCTCGACGACATGCGCGCGACATTGCTCAGACAGGCGATGTTTGCCGAGTTCGAACTAAAAATCCACGAGTGGGCAGAGCAGGGAATGCCATTGACTCCTGCCCTGTTAAAAACGGAATACCGCAAGCTCAACGAGGATTACTTCGGCCCCGATCTTTATATGGACGATGAAGCTGAAATCGAATGGGCCCGCATTCCCCATTTTTATTACAATTTTTACGTCTACCAATACACAACAGGCATCAGCGCAGCTCATATGCTTGTCGATAAAGTCTTAAGCGGCGGCGATGAAGCCCGCGAGCGCTATCTCGCTTTCCTCTCATCGGGATCCAGCCGCGCGCCGATCGATATCCTCGAGCTAGCAGGTGTTGACATGCGCACCTCCCATCCGGTGGAGTCGGCCATGCATCACTTCAATGAGCTAGTGACTGAATTGTCAGGCTTGCTAAGATAAAATGCAGCTAGAGCTCTGCTGCGGTTCTGTCAATTCGCGGAATCGGCGCCATTGCGCGTCGTAATGGATTCTCAGAGATGGGGATACAGCCGGCAACGGCTGTTTTGCTCTCCAAGCTTGGTAATCCATAAAACTCCACAACTTAGTGAAATGATAGGGCGGGGTATTGAATACAGCTGCTTTCTTTTTCAGCAAATCCCGATAGTCGGGACCGTAGATCCAGACGAGATCGATGTAGAGGGTCATGGTTGTTTTGACATCGCCTAGCATCTGAGTGAGAACTTGTTTTTTCTTTTCGTCAGTCTCGCTGTGGATCAGCGTCTTAAAATATTGCATGCGCACAAGAACCTCGTTCTTGATCATCTGAGCAAGCGCGTTTTTTGCCAGATAATAACCTCGTTGATTCATCAAAATCGTCAGAATCATGTACATGACATGATTGAAATGGTCGTGGACAAATTCGCGGCCTGTGGAGAGGATGACATCCGCTCCCTGGCAGAAAGTCTCGATGAATTCTTCTTCTGTAGCAGTCCCTGGGCATGAGCGGATGTCGAGCGGTTGTAAGTGGCGGTACTTTTTTTTCAGCACTTCAAATCCCCTTTTTAGAGCTTCTGCGTCAGGAAGGGAAAAAGACTTTGTCGATAGGTCATAACCCAGCAAATTAAAATCATCCCTATAATCCGCGGAAAGAGAGATGATTTGCATAATGTCTGATGCATCAGGTTCGATGGCGGGAAAAATCTCCCGATTTTTCTGACCGATCAGATTCTTATAGATTTCTGAAATTTTAAAATCATAAATGTGCCCTCCATGCGGCCCGGGCCTTTTCGCGCAGAATTCCCAGATGCGGGACATCTCAGGCGGCGGCATGTCGTCATCTTGAATAATCTGCATTGAAAGTAAAACATCTGATGTAATAAACGAACTGTTTATAATTGTCATAATTATTAATTATAGCATTAATTATTATATAATTAAATTAAAATTTAAACAATTGATTGTCAGTTGTTTACTCTTCTACCGCTACGGCCTTTTCCAAGACCTCTTTGCGGCAAAAGACGGGGATGTTGTTGAGCAGGGCGAGCGTAATGCAATCGCTTGGGCGCGCGTCGATCTCAAGAATGGTCTTTTGATCGCCGATCTGCTGCTCAAGGTAGATGCGGGCAAAATAGATGGTGTCTTCAACGTTGTTGATGACAATTTGGAGGGGTTTGATCCCAAATCCCTCAAAAATCGCATTCATTAAGTCATGCGTGTAGGGCCGCGGCTTTGATTCTTCGGTGAGATGCACTTGAATATTGCGCCCGACGGCAGGATCGGTGTAGATGGCAAAGCGCTTCGTTTCCGTCCCAAGAATGATCACTGTATATGCGCGCGACTGCATGATTTTGTTGAATGTGATAGGGATCAATTCCATATAATTCAATCCTTTACAATGACCTGTCCGTCCAAAAAGCCGATGACCATCCTCCCTGCCAGATTAAAGAAAAATCCCGTATCGACAACACCGGGGATATGGATCAGCGTCTCATGGTCTTTTTCCGGCTGCTGGCGAGGGTTGTTGAATTGGATGTCGTAGATCAAGTTGCCATTGTCCGTAACATATAAATTTCCATCAGGGCTTTTGCGGAATTCCCCCTTGTATCCTGCTTTATGGATATGATGGACGGTTGCAGCTTTAGCAAACGGGATGATCTCGACCGGGAGTTTGCATTTTCCGAGCGCCGGCACCAGTTTGCTCTCATCGGCAATCACAATGAGCTCGCGGCTCATCGAAGCGACGATTTTTTCACGGACAAGCGCTCCGCCCGCTCCTTTGATCATTCTTTTCTTAGGATCGATCTCATCTGCGCCATCGACGGTAAGATCAAGTGAAGTGACATGATCGATATCGAGAAGCGGGACATTGCCTTTGCGCGCCTGCTCTAATGAGCTGCTCGAGCTGGCCACTGCATGGACTTTCAATCCCTCTTTGCATCGCTCAATGATCCTTTCGATGAAATAAAAGGCTGTCGAGCCTGTTCCCAGGCCAATGCGCATGCCATTTTCGACAAACTCAGCTGCCTTACAGCCGACCGCTTTTTTGATTGCATCCATAACTCGATCTTACAAGATTGAATTTAATTCTTAAACGGTTATGATTCGCCAGACCCCCCTTATAAGGAGTGTATCATGGCATTAGCTAAACCGATTGCTGAAGAAAGCCACAAAACGCGCAAAGCCAGAGAAAAACTGAAACGACAGCTCGATGCATTAGATAAAAAGGTCACCCCTCAGGCTTTAGAGAAAAAAGCGATCGAGATCCAACGTTGGATCGCACGCCATGCCTCGAGCAGAGTTCCCCTGAAGTCAAAGAGCATTTCTTTGTTTGACGAAAATCAAAACACCGCGACCTTAAGCCAGCGAGTGAGCGTGCTCGCAGATCAGATAAAAAAGGAATTCCATGTCGATTCGGAGGAGGGAACTAAGCAAAAACTTTCGAAGCTAAAGAAATTAGTCTCATAAAGTTTAGTTGATCGGCTGCCCATTTTTTCGTGCGGCGTTGTTAGTGCGTTTAAGCATATCGCTGATCGTTTCTTCTCCATAGGCCTCTGACAAGGCATTTCTGTTTTGTTCGATAGCAAAGTTAATGAGCACGACGGAGTTGCACGACGTATCGAGATGATATTTTTGTGGATCGGCATCGAGCTTAAGCGGGATGAATGTGATCCATGCATGGGCTCCTTCTGAAATGTTGCCGCGGATGTGCTGTACTGTCCCCCGAATAAGCGGGTCTTTCTCGCGAAGCAATCGGTCAATCAAATAAGAGAGGACAAGAGTATGGTGCCGGCATTCACCCAGGCGCTTTTCGATGAATTTGTCAATGGGGATGAAAGGGATTTTTTGTTTTGGAGAGTCTCGATGTGTGGTCGTAAGATGTGTTTTTCTTGCGTTCTCGATCAGTTGCATGACTTCTTTCAACCCATTTTGAGGAAAGATTTCTCTTCGAACATAATCGCCAAGAGTATGCAGGACATCGTGCGTTGTCATGCCTTTTTTTAGTTTTTGGCGCACTTTAACGAAGTGCTGAGCGAGAAGAGGAGAATGATTGGGGTCCAATAGGAGGATTTCTCGACGCGAACTGCTACCGGTTGAAGCGACGGGTTGGACCGAGAATTCCTGCGTGCTTCCCGAGACTGATCGAAACAGCACATCGCCGACTTTAATCATTCCATGTTCTAAGTGTGACGTTAAGCCGTCGAGAAACTTCTTTGAACACACAGAGCGCGAGCCTATGGCAGTCGTGCTGAACAATTCTTCGGCTTCTTGCTGTTCGCCATATAATTCTTGTGGAGGAATGAGAGGTTCTGACGCAGTCAACCGCGGTAGGATTTCCGGCATGATAAACACTGGAGAAAGAGTTTGAAGCTTGAGGACCACGCGATTTAAATAGTTTTTAACTGCTATGGCTTTTTGTTCCGGCGCGGCGCTAAAGCCCCTTTGGCCGAGGAAAGCATCTTGCGCGCATCCCCAGTAATCTTCTTTCCAGGGTTTCATCAATGTGTAGAGTTCTCCGAAAATGCCATCTTTGGTTGATTGAGTCATCTGGGAAAAGAGTTGCATGGCGCTAGGGTCGTTTTGGATGAACAGATCGACGAGAGATTGGACTAAATAAGTCTGCAGGGCGATCGATTTTTCTTCCGCTGTCCCGCTGCTCAAGAAACCGAACACATTTTCTTTGACATGGGCAGGGAGTTTGTTAAAGAGCGTCATCGCATAAGGATCAGAGCGGTTCAAGAGCTCGATGATTTCCTCAAAGATGTGATGAAGAGCGAGATAGCGGGCGGCAGGCGATTGCAGCTTAGTTGCAACGACGATTTGAACGAGATAATCCTCAACGGCTTGTGCCTTTTGTTCGCAAGGAGTTACAAGCCCATTGAGATTGTGAAAAGCCAATTCCCCATAGTTGTAAATGGACGACCTCGATGGCAAAAGAGAATAGAGATGTCCATAGACGTGATTTCTCGCTTCTTTCGGCGCTTGTTTGAAGTGGTCCATGGCTTTGTCTTCAGAACCGGTCCTCAAAGACGCAGCCGCATATCGAAAAGTTTCAAATGTTGATATATTCCAGATGCGATTTGTCATAATTGCAATAATGATAATTAATAGAAAATTAAATCTCAATGAATTATATTAAAAATAGAAGTTGTCAGTGAGGTTTTTGATTTCGAGCAGACCCGCTGTCTCGACTTAAGACATATCAGAGGGAAGACGGCTTAAGCTAATGTAATGAGTTTCAACAACATTGGGGATCTCTTGGCCGCTGGAATGAAGTTCTTTGATCTTTTGACGGTCAAGGACTTCTTGGAGTTTAACCGCTCCCAGAGTTTTGGCGATAGAGAGGGGTGTAGTGATCGAGAGGCGCATATACCGCTTTACTTGACAGTCTTTTAGGCGAATGCACTTCTCGCCCTCAGGAAACGATTCCAAAATATCTGCAGCAAGCGCTTGTTTCTTTTCTTCTAATTCTTTGATCTGTCTGACGATCTCCTTATAGGAGGCGACTTTTTCTTCGATGAATGCATTCATGCGCAGGATTTTAATATAAAAAACCGAATAGCCAAAGAGGAATTTTATTGTCTATGCCTAGTTCCATATCGGCGAGAGCAAGATAGGAATGGGTGCCTTTCAACCGGAACCACTATATACCCAAACAACCTGAAAAATGCTTGACTGAGAAAGGGAGTAAAAAATAGAGTTATCGTTAACTTCAATTTATTAGGGATATGCGCAGGAACATTCCTTATAAGCTCGCAATTTCCTTGATGATACTCATTATCGGCATAGTCATATGCTGGTCCTTTGGCACTTATACTTCCTTCTCTTTCTTCAAAAAGAGCAAAGAGGAAAGATTTGTTGAAATCGCAAATTTAACCTCTTTAGTTGAAGAACAGCCCGCCCTGCTTTCATTTGAATATCCTGAAAATGACGTTTTCCAAAAACCGAATTTGATTCATCGAGTATGGGTTGTTAAGCATTCTGCTGATAAGGTCACAGTCTTTTCCCCTTTTTGTCCCAACGAGGATTGCCGTTATAGCTGGGATAACGACATGAAAAGATTTGTCTGCCCTTGCGATGCAAGTGTTTATAGCATTACAGGAAAAATTGTAGCAGGTCCGGCGCCCAGGCCATTAGACACATTGCCATCGAAAATCAAAGATGGAAATTTGTTCATTGAATGGATGACATTCAAACCAGGAATTCCAGAAAAAGTCGAAATCGTTTTCACAAATTCTTTACAAGGAAGGCAATCAAGATGAAGATTTTTCTTTTTCTCTTTGCAACATTGTTCACACCTCTTTTTTCTGCAGAAGATATTGCCAAAGGAAAAGCGCTCTATGAAAAATATTGCCTTTCATGCCATGGAGCGGATGGGAAAGGAAAGACCGCGATTGGAAAAGCAATGCCCACAATGGTGGATTTGACAAAGTCTACCATGACCGATCAGCAGTTTTTCGATATCACTAAAAATGGGAAACCCCCCATGCCAGCATATAATCAATTGAAGGACGAAGAAATATGGGAACTCGTTCATTATACTCGAACTTTTACACCGAAAAATCCTGAATAATCATGAAAAGCATACTCTTAAGTTTTTTAATTTTAATCTTTAACACACCTTTAGATGCTGTCTCAAGCTTTACGAGAAATCTTGGCATGGATTGCTATGCATGCCATAGCACGATTCCTCAATTGACAGAATTTGGGAAAATATTTCTGGAAACTGCTGGAGAGATTCTCATACAAAAGGAGTATGGGGGGATGAGTATGACCCCTCAGATTATTTCTGGGCGCATTGCTCTTATTCCGATCGAAAAAACCTTCTCAAGCGATTCAAAAAAACATTCATTAAGTCCAAAAGAAAGGCAGCTTCAAATTGTATCTGTTAATGAGGCCACCGCCTTTCTGTCTGGAAAGACGGGCAAAGTTTTCTATGAGGTTGCCTTCTTAGCTTCGGCTGACTGGGGTCATAAAAAACGTGAAGGCTTTGATTTCCGCTTTGATCATGGGTTTGCCGCTATCAATTTTTTGGAGAATCGACTGAATGTTCTTGCAGGATTTGATTCTCCATTTATCACAGATGGAAATGATACAGTACAACATTATAATGCTTTAGAACGGCAGTGGGAAGCTGCTGAATTTACACCCGGCGTAAGTCAAATGATCGGGCTGAATGGAATAGAAGAGGATTTTTTCTGGATCGCATCTTGGCATGGCGGAGTAGAAGTCGCTCGAGGCAACGATCCCAAAAGTTATAGCTTGAGAGCTGCTTACAATATCAATAAGCACACTCTTGGCGCATATTTTTCACGCGGATTTCGCTATGATAGAAAAGAGGGACGATCAAACCATCCCGTTTCTCTCGCTGGCTTAGATGGCCATTTGAGATTTGCAAATGCCAATGTCTTAATGGTCCTTGGATTTAGAAAATTTGTCGGAAAGAAGACCGATTGGGATTTTTCTGTTGAAGCAAACAACACATTTTTTATCAAAAACGTCAAATACCTGACTTCAATTAACCCCGTTGCTAACGTTGATACTTATGTCCTTAGAGAAATAAGTTCTCAAGTTTGGGTAAAAGGGTCTGCTGGCGTTGCCTTTTTTCTCAATCCCGCGGTTCGGATTTTTCCGCAGGTCGCAGGTACTCTGCACGCACCGTCTAGCTTCAGGCATAAGGAATTCCAGGCCCTCATCACCGCATCCGTTGGGCTTTAAATGATGAACCCAGGCTCTTAGAGACTAAGGCCTGGCGCAATTGGCCATAAACTTGGATTTTATGCCCTAGATTTTTTCGGTTGACAAAGCGTGGAGCTTAAGAAGCCATCTTCCTGTCACCTGGCGAGAGCGAACGCGAAGTCAAACGGAAAAAGATATACTGCTCCCGCTCAAAAAGTGTGAATCTGCCAGCGTCGGACAGCCAGTGAATTTGAACCCGCCTGCATCGCTCAACTTATTCAAGTTGAGCCTGCTCCTCATACAAAAGAGCAATACTTTGCTCTTTTGTAGTATCCGCAGCAGCGCCGGCTTCGCCTGGTTCAAATTCACGGCGTCCCTCCGGGCCCGGTTCGCTTCGCTCACCTGCTTTCCTTAGAAAATGTCTATGGACATTTTCTAAGTGTTCGCAGCCTTGGCATTTTCACTCTTTTTGAACGGTCGCAGTATAACATCTTTCTCAGAAGGGAGCGGAGATTTTGATAGATCTGAAGGCTGGTCCATTTTTGTCTGAGAGGTT
>JASHWX010000040.1 GCA_030043815.1 Candidatus Rhabdochlamydia sp. | reverse complement strand
AATGTCGATGAGCCCCAAAGTTTTAGCCTGCTCGCGTATGGCGGGCGATACGCCATGCGCGGAATAGATCACGCGGGAACCGGCTGGAACCTGTGTCAAATCTTCGATGAAAATGGCCCCTTTGCGCCTTAAGCCTTCAACGACATGCTTATTGTGGACGATCTCGTGTTTGACGTAAATCGGCGGGCCCCACATTTCCAAGGCCTTTTCCACAATTTCAATCGCTCGGACAACGCCTGCGCAAAATCCTCGAGGTTTTGAAAGGAGCAGTTTCATATTGAGTCATAGTATATTTGTAAATGCATATCTGTCAACAGGTTAAAATTTAAATTTTAATATTGAATTTTAAATTTAATATCTATATAATTGTATATAAAAGGATAATTATGATCCCTGAAATAACAACAACAGTCTATCCGCAAAGCAACTTCTTTTCGAATCTTCCGCGCGAGATCCGCCAAGTCATTCTCAGCTTTCTCGGCCCGGAAACACTCACTCCTCTACGCGTCCTTCGCTGTTTTCAACGTTTGATTCTCCGTCAAAACCCTGTTGACTCATGGACCTCTGCAGTCAAACAAAAGTACTTCAACCTTGTGAAGTGGGGAGATTCCAAGCATCTCATCCAACGGGACAAGCTGTGCACGATCGCTGCAGCAAACGGGCAACTTGAAATTCTTCAGTGGGCGCGAGCCAATCGGTATACTTGGGATGAGAAAACTTTCAGTGGCGCAGTCTACCATCCCGATGTGTTCGCTTGGGCGTGGGCCAATGGATGTCCGATCGACAAAAAGGCAACAGTCATCAATGCTGCCGCAAGCGGCAATCTCGAAGTTCTGAAATTCTTTATCGCAGAAGAGTTCGACATCGACATGTCTAGTATCTGTCGGGAAGCAGCGCGGAACGGCCATTTGAACATCCTTAAATGGATCTATGTATACGCAGGGAGTAGTTGGGATCGCATTTGCGGGTTCAATGTTTGGGATGTTGCGGGTGAGAAAGGCGATCTGAACATTCTCGATTGGATAAAAACCAAAGACCCGAACGGATACGACATCGCTTCGATAGGCGCCTCCTCTGGTAATCTCGAAGTGATCAAGTGGGCAATCGACAATCGGTGCTATCGGATCGGCCCCGAATGCGTCGAAACCGCTACTGCAGCAGCTAAAGGAGGGCATCTTACCGTTCTGCAATGGCTCAAAACACAAGGATTTGCCTGGAGCGCAATCACTTGCTCTTGCGCCGCTAGATTTGGCCATCTTGAAGTTCTCAAGTGGGCAAAAGAAAATGACTGCCCTTGGGATGAACGCACACCATTAAATGCAATTGAAGGAGGCCATCTTGAAGTATTCAAATGGGCAATTGCAAACGGCTGTCCTTATAATTACGATAAATGTTACGAAATGGCTTTACAGGCACGATGGCACTCTCCAAAGGAACCAGAAAGATACCAATTTCTGTCAAAATGTTCAGACGCCGCTGCTAAAGGGGATCTTGAAGCGGTTAAAGCGGCGCTCCATGAGGGTTGTCCGTGGGATCAAAAAAGATCGTGCTACCAAGCAGCTAAACATGGCCATCTTGAATTTCTCAAGTGGGCATTAAACAGCGGTTACAAATTATCAGCCTTGGACATAGGCATTGGTGCTGCAGAAGGAGGGCACCTCGACATCCTAAAATGGATGCAGAAGGTTTTTCGCGACACTTACGGAGAAGAAAAGGCATTGGAGCATATCATGTGTTGTGCTCCAGTTTGTAGTGCTGCAGCTAAAGGCGGCCATCTTGAAGTTCTCAAGTGGGCAAGAGAAAATGATATCCCATGGAACCAATTTACAGTTTTAATCGCTGCCGCTTCCAATGGCCACCTCTCTATCCTGTCATGGGCATTAGATAACGGCTGTTCTTGGAATGAATCCATTTGGACCTCTTGTGCTCGACATCCGCACGTATTAAAATGGGCGCTCGAAAGCGGCTATCCTCCCCCCAAAGATGTCGATATTTGCTATGAAGTTGCTAAAAAGGGCGATTTAGACATCCTCAAATACACGATCAATAAGGGCCTCCCTACTGGTTTAGTCTGTTTGGGAGCTGCTGAAAATGGCCATTTGGAAATTCTAAAATGGGCAGTTGCAAACGGCTGTTCATGGAATAAGCGATCGTGTGTGCTTGAAGCAATTCAACAAGGACACTTTGAAATTCTCAAGTGGATCAGAGAAGAACAGAATTACCAATGGGGAGATGATGAAACAAACCCTGACATTGCAGTGATGATAACATATGGGCATTTTGAAATGCTCAAATGGGCGCGTGCCAATGGTTGTCCATGGGATAAAACGGGTGTCTCGACAGCAATTGCAGCCCGAAGCAAACTTTTTGAAATTTTGAAATATGCCATCATCGACGGCGCCCCTTGGAAGAGATCAGAAATTTTACCTGATGTTAAGGGTACACCCGTTTATCAATGGCTTGTCGCCTGTTCAGACGCGGCGCTGGTCGGAAATCTGAGTGCGTTGATCGCAGCGAGACAGGAAGGCTGCCCTTGGGATGAAGACACATGCGCCTCGGCAGCGTGGCGTGGCAACCTCGACCTTCTGAAGTCCATTCGCACCCAAGGCTGCCCTTGGGACGAGAGGACATGCTCCTCGGCAGCGCGGCGCGGCCATTTCGAAGTGCTTAAGTGGGCAAGAGAAAACGGCTGCCCTTGGGACGCATGGACTTGCGCCAATGCGGCGCGCAGTGGCCATCTCGAAGTGCTTAAGTGGGCAAGAGAGAACGGCTGTCCTTGGGATGAAAACACATGCGCAGAAGCTGCCAAGAAAGATCTTTCTATTTTGCAATGGGCACGAGAGAATGGCTGCCCCTGGGATGCAAGGACGTGCATGAACGCAGCCCGCAAAAACCTAGACATTCTCTTATGGGCTATAGAGAAGGGATGCCCGCACGATCCTCGAACAGTCGCTCGATTTCTTCAATCGTTCCCAACTGCGGCATCGGCTGCGCAGCGAAACCCGTAGGTCCCATTCATGACACCGGGATTGTTGCGGTGGCGGTGGGCGCAGCGCAAATCTTCCTTCGAGCTTTTCCAGCATCCGCCGCGCAATATGCGGTAGACCCCTTGCATAGGGCCTTTCGGATTATCGGGCTCTTGGACGGAGAGGTCGTAGTAGTGGTAATCGTACCAATCTTGACACCACTCGTAGACGTTGCCGGCCATGTCGTAGAGATTAAATCCATTGGGTTGGTAGCTCATGACAGGAGTTGTATCCGAGCTGAAGAAATTGGCTTGGGAGCGTTCGATATGGGCGCCCGTGGGGAAGGTGAAATCTTCTTTTCCTCCATAGGCGGCAACTTCCCACTCAGCTTCTGTCGGAAGCCGCTTGCCGACCCATTTTGCATAGGCGACGGCGCCGTACCAAGTCACGCCGACGACAGGATGTCTTGCATAGCCCGATTCGATGATGAGCCTGCCGCCGCTTCGCTTAATGCGGGATTCGCGCAAACGGATGATGTCATTGTTGTTTCCATCTTTTTCTCCGCCCATCGCTTCCAAAAACAGGGCAAATTGCTCGTTGGTCACGGGATGGACATCGATCGCAAACGCGTTTAAACGCACAGGATGGCGCGGCATTTCGTCGCGCCCGCCGTTGTTGCTGCCGCGCATGTACGTTCCAGCGGCGATGACGGCCATCTCGCTTTCAAGAGGGGCAATTTCTTTTTCTGCTTGCGGCTCCGGCTTGTAGACGGCGACCGCTGTTTCTATTTGGAAGACTGCTGCGGGGTCGGCATCGAAGGAAGGGCGCACGATCTCTTGGGGTTTTAAGAGAGGTTTGGCAAAGGTTTTGGGAAGGGGCTCTCGGGTGGCGAGCAGCTCTTCGATCCTTTCGCTTAAATGATCAGGCCGTTTCATGGGATCTGTCTGAAGCGTGCGGCAAATGAGAAGGTCCCAATTCCATTTGAGCTCAGGGATTTTTTTGGAGGGCATATCGAAATACCCTTCGGGATATTCCCCTGTTAATAGGTAGTAGAGCAAAATGCCGAAGGCATAAATGTCGGATTTGAGGGAATATTTGCTCGAGCTTTTTTGTTCCGGGCTTAAGAACATGAAATTTTGATAGAAGGAGCGCTGCAGCTGGGAGGCCTTGCTGATATCCCAAGGACCTGGGACATATTTGTCGTGCAGGGGCAGGCCCAAAGAAGAAGCGTAGCTTTGAAATGTGCGGTTCAAAGCGGCGAGCGGTCCGATGATGCGCGAGAGTCCAAAATCGGTAAAATACGCTTGAACCCCCTCTTCGCCCTCTCTCACAACGATATTGTTGAGTTTGATCGTGCCATGGATGCAAACACAGTCGTGCGCAAAATCGAGCGCAGAGGCAAGCTGGCGGGCGATCTTCAAAATGTCATCTTCAGGGAGCTTGTAGTGCTTCTTGATGAAGTATTGGGACAAATTATCGGCATTGAGAATGGGCTCTGTGACGAGAAAGTACACGCCATCCGCAGAAGAGGCATTGTGGATCTTGGCAATGTGGGGATGTTCGAGCTGGGAAAGGGCAAGCACTTCCTTTTCAAATTTTTTCAAAAATTCGGGATCGGACGCGAGCTCGGGAGGCAAAATTTTGAGAATGGACGGTGTCTTCAAGAAGCGGTGTTCGGCAAGATAGGTCTCTCCCAGGGAGCCTTTGCCCATCTCACGAACTAAAATATAATCTCCAATCTGACGCATGGTTACCTCGCTATAGCTTTTCTATCGCCTTCAAGATTTCTGCTTTGTCGATGAGCGGAGCTTCGCAGCGGTCTTGATGGCAAATATAAATTGCAGTCTGTCCATCGATCGGTTTTTTATCAACTAAAGAGGGAATGAGAGTCGGAAGAAGAGGATCTTGGCTTTCTTTCCAGATGACGCAGGCATGGGGGAGGAATCTACCCTTGATGC
>JASHWX010000039.1 GCA_030043815.1 Candidatus Rhabdochlamydia sp. | reverse complement strand
TCAGCGGTCAGGAACATCGACAGCGGCCAGCCGCCGCTCCGCCCCTCCGCCACCCGGAAGGCGGTCATGTAGATGTCATCGATGTCGGGCCGTTCCTCCCGATCGACCTTGATGCAGACGAAATGCTCGTTGAGGATCTTCGCCACTTCCTCGTTGGCAAACGATTCCTTCTCCATGACATGGCACCAGTGGCACGTCGCATAGCCGATGGATAAAAAAATCGGTTTATCGAGCTTTTTTGCTGAATCAAACGCCTCTTGGCCCCAAGGGTACCAATCGACAGGATTGTTCGCATGCTGCAGCAGATAAGGCGATTTCTCATTGATCAATCGATTGGGCATTAAAGAATACCTAGGAATTTAGCAAAGAACCAAGCGGCGACAAGGACAAGGGCCACGGCGCCCGCCCAAATCACATTGGGCAGCCATTTAACTCCCCCGCCCATGCTCCCGCGGACCTCTAACGTGCCAATCCCATAGGAAAACTCGTGTTTTTCCGCCGGCATCCTGAAAGCAGCCGGATTATCGCGGATCATTCCCTCGATGTCCATTCCCAAAAATTGAGCATACTGCTTGATGAATCCCAAGGCATAAACTCCCGAGATATATTCGTGGATTTGACCTTCTTCAATCGCTTCGAGATATGAAGAGCGGATCGATGTGGAATTCTCGACTTCCTTCAATGAAAGGTTGAGTTCTTTGCGCTTTTTCTTGAACAGCTCGCCCACGTGCTTTAATTCTTCGCTCATAGTCCTCCAGATGTGGAAAATTGAAGTATAGCTTTGTTTTTATTCTCAATCAATGTAAAACTAATACTATGAAATCTTGTTTTGTCTCCACTATCGATCTAGCCCTCGCGGATAAATTGCGCGAAGACCTTATCGAGCAAGGCTTTGAGATGTCCCAGCCGCAGTATACTCTTTTTTCTGCGCAAAAAAAAGGGATTTCCTGCACCCTCTACACCTCAGGCAAGCTGATGGTCCAGGGCAAAGAGATGGGTGATTTTATCACCTTTTATTTAGAACCTGTCATTCTGCAATCGGTTGCCTTTTCTTATCCCGAGGCTTCCATCGACATGACAGCGCGCATCGGGATCGATGAAGCGGGCAAAGGAGACTTCTTTGGGCCCCTGTGCATCGCCGGAGTTCAGGCCGATGAGGCCAAGATCAAGGAGCTCATCGCCATCGGAGCACGCGACAGCAAAGGGATCGCAGATATGGTCGTGCGCAAATTAAGTGCGAAGATTAAACAAGCCTGCCCTCACGCGGTCGTTTTTATCTCCCCCAAAAAATACAACGAGCTCTATGCGAGCTTCCACAACTTAAACCGATTGCTCGCCTGGGGGCATGCGACAGCAATCAATGAACTTGTCGAAAAAACAGGCTGCACGAATGTCATCATCGATCAATTTGCAAGCGAGCATCTCGTCATCAACGCTCTCAAGCAAAAAAAGCTCGACGTCACACTGACCCAGCGGCATCGCGCAGAAGCCGATCCCGTCGTCGCAGCGGCATCGATCCTCGCACGGGCGGCCTTTTTAGAGGGTCTTGAGCATTTGAGCAAGCAATATGGGATGGAAATCCCCAAAGGCGCTAGTTCAATCGTCATCAAAACAGGAAAGGCCCTCGTGGCAAGAGAAGGGCCGAAAATCTTAGAGCAAGTGGCCAAGCTCCATTTCAAAACAAAAGATGAAGTATTAGGTAAGAGTGATCAAGCATCTCATCTTGAATAATCTCGTCTTGGTCGATTCCTGCGAGATCCATTTCGGCCCTTCATTCAATGCCGTGACAGGAGAGACCGGCGCGGGAAAGACCGCCTTGATCGAAGCCATCGATCTTGCCCTCGGCGGCAGGGCCGACACCTCCGCCATACGAAAAGGGTGCGACCGCGCCTTTGTCGAGATCGCATTTGACATCGGACATCTGGATGTCCTCGATGAAGCAGGCATCGCCCTCGATCAAGGAGAATACCTCGTCATCCGCCGCGAGATCGCCCGCGAAGGCAAAAATCGCGCCTTCATCAATTGCCGCATGGCGCCGCTCCCCCTTCTACAAAAGATTGGAAACGCATTGATCGACCTCATCGGGCAGCATGCCCACCAAACCCTGCGCACCGCCGATTCGCAGCGCGCGCTCGTCGACCTCTTCGGAAACGTCCAAGTCGATTCTTTTAAAACAGCTTACGAACATGAAAAGAGCTGCCAAAGGCGCCTCGATGATCTTCATCAAATCTCTAGCCGTGATGAAGAGATGTGGCGATTTCAGCTCGATGAGATCCAAAGCGTCTCGCTCAAAGAAGGAGAAGAGGATGCCCTCTTTGAAAAGCATCAGCGCCTTGCCCATGCAAATGAGCTCAGCGAAAAGATCGATATGATGATCAAAGGGTTGTCTGAAAGCCCCAATGCCGTTCTGCCCCAGCTTGCCCGCTGCGGCAAAGCCTGCGATTCTCTGACCGCCTACGATCCTTCCCTCAAAGACACTTCAACACTCATTCACGAAGCGCAAATCTCTCTAGCAGAGGCTCTTCGCACACTCCAATCCTACGATTTAGAAAACGACCCTCAAGCCTTTCAAGCCCTCGAGGACCGCCTCAGCGCGATTTCCCGCTTAAAAAGGAAATACGGCCGGAGCTTTGCGGAAATCGACGCACATCGACAAAAACTCATTTTTGAACTTTCACGCCTCGAAAACCTCTCCGAAGAAATCAAAGAAGCAGAAGACGCACTGAAAAAAGCCCAGGCCGAAACCGACAAAGCAGCAGGCGCCCTTACGCACAACCGTAAACAAGCGGCATCACTCCTACAAAAGACCCTCACCGAGCAGCTTCAGTCCCTCAATATGCACGGCGCAGAAGCGATCATCGACATTTCACCCCAAACGCGCCAGCAATCCGGCGATGATCTCGTTCAATTTTTTTTAAAGGCCAATCAAGGCGAACTCCCCGGCCTCGTCAAAGAGCATTCCAGCGGAGGCGAGCTTTCCCGCCTTCTCTTTGCCATCAAAGCGGCCCTCGCAGAAAAGAACGGCACGCCCACCTTGATCTTCGATGAGATCGATGCCAACGTAGGCGGCAAAACTGCCGCCATCATCGGCGAAAAACTCCACGAACTCGGCAAATGCCGCCAAGTCATTTGCATCACGCATTTTCCACAGGTCGCCTCTAAGTCCGACCATCATTTCAGCGTGCAAAAGTCAGAAAAAGACGGACGGACATTGACCGAGATCAAGCTCTTGAATAAAAAGGAGCGCGAACAAGAATTGTTGCGTATGATTGGAGGTGCAAGTATAGTAAATGTATGAAAAAAAAATTCATCCTTCTACCGCTTTTTTTTCTAACGGCATCTTATTACAATTTAGTCACCGATTACAGCTTTGTCTCGCCTGACAGCCATGTGCATTTTGACAGTGAATTCCGCCAGGTCGGCAAAGCGAAATTCCGCACCCGCTCCGTCCATGGGACGCATGAGCAATATCAAGACGGCCATGCCAATCTCTACTTCTCCCATTACATCACTGAATGCAATGCATTGAGCTGGGAAGCCGGATATAACTATTTGCATTTTGGATGGCTCCACAATCCCCGATTTAGAGAAAGCAATTATCAATTTGCAAGCGCCTCGCTCGGGTGGATCTCAACCTCTATCAAAGATTGGCGGTGGGTATTATCCGCCGGCACATCCGTCGATACGAAAACGTGGAATTTCGGCCAATCGGGCGTCTATTACGGCCTCATGTGGGGCCGCTATCAATTTTCCGACACGATCGGCATGCACATCGGCTGGACGGGCTATGTCGGCGTGAAAAATGGCTATATGCTCCCTATCATAGGCATCGATTGGAGCGTAGGAGACCATTGGAAGTTCAACGGGATCTTCCCCATCAACCTCTCGATCGAATATCTATTTAACAAATACTTGTCCGCATCCGCTGAAGTGGGCGCATTCGGCATGCCCTACCGCTTCCCCATGCGCGTCCATGGCGGCAAAGGCCGTTTCCACAACGGGATCTTTGAAGTCTATTCAAAAGGGCTCGAGCTCGACCTCAATTTTCATACAAATAACAACTTTTCAGCAACGGTTGGCGGCGGCTGGAATTTCGGCGGCTGGATATTGATCAAGGACCACGAAAACCACCACCCGAAATATTACCACTTCAACGGCGCCCCTTATGCCCAAGGAAAGCTTGCGTTCGGCTTCTGATGATAATTTTTACCACAGAGTTAATAACCAAACGATGACTCCAATGATACAGAAAGGGATGAGGACGTTGAGAAACCCCATCCACGCTGAAAAGCCTTGGACCTCTCCGAGCATATGCAGCATGATGATGAAGCCCCAGACCGCTGCGATCGTCTGAATTAAAAAGACTAAAAAGATCAGCCCGGTTTCAAACCCTCCAAAGTGAGCGTGTTCAAAGCCATGCGTGAACAAAAAATTGCCGAATGAGCCGATCAATATCAGCCACATGATAATGACGACGCTATTGGGCACATTGGACCAAGCTACTGCAGAACGAATGGATCTATAATCCCCCTTGCCTCCTATCCACTGCCCTGTAAAATGCAAAAGCCAGGCTGTGATGGAGATACCAATGGCCCCAATGACCGTACAGAGAACAAACGAGGCCACCAAAATCGCCCAAAACGGCATGAATGCAGAGAAGGAATAATTTTGAGCGATTGAAAACGCAGTGGGCAATCCGTAAAGGGCGCACAGCCACCCAAAACTCCGATTGGGATTGGTCTTAACAATTTCCCGGATGGTTTCCCTAGGGCTTGTCCAGACACTCAACCAAGGGTTCATCATCGTTCCCTCTCTTATTGAGCAAGGTGGAAAGATTCTATGAACAAGTTGAAATTGCTTTCATCGTAGTTTTGCACTTCGCACTCCATCGCCATCAGATACAAGCTGTTCTTGACCATCAAGGCGCGGCCCTTGAAGTAGACGCTTCCCGTACGGATGAAGAAGTCCAACGCTTCGTGGCCGTTAACGAGGGAGAGGTCGGCAAAAATGAGCTGATTATTGGGATTATGGGTCAGGACTCCATTTAAAAAGCCCTCTAAGCTCATACGTGCATACGTCTCATCGACAAATTCAGGGTATTGGGCGATCAAGAGGAGGAACACTGTCTTTTGGTCCACAGCTGAGATATAGGCGTCGTACTTAAGATCAAAGCCTTCTTCAGGAAGACGCATTTTCTCGGAGAGATGGTCTGGGTATTTGGGGAATTTCATCGTGCATTTTCCAACAACAGAATGAAACTCTTGCCAAGCGGAATCGCCTTTTTTGGCGACGAGCTTGTCCGATCCTTTGACATTCCCCGCAGCAAATGCTGGAGTGAAGGACAAAGCAAGTGCCGTAGCGGCCAGTGTAACGATGCCTTTGAAAATCTTATTCATATCTCCTCTCTTTCCCTTATTAAATTTATTGAATTGAACCTCTCCCGTATAGGATCCATCCGACAAACCAGATAATTGCAACCACGATCACAAAGGGGATGACGACGTTGAGCAGTCCCTTCCATGCGGAAAATCCCTGTACTTCACCCAATGTGTGGCACAAAATGACAAGCCCCCAGATCATGGCGATCGTTTGGACTAAAAACACGACAAATACGACCCCTGCGGCCGATCCTATAAATTGCATCTCCGAAAATGCCTTGCTAAACACTGCCCCCCTAAAACAGATCAGCAGCACGATCCACATCAAAATGCTCAAAATGTTAGGGACTTGCGCCCAAGCAAATGCGGCTCGGATGTTTTGAAAAGAGGCTTTCCCCCCAATCCACCTCCCTGTCCATTGGATCAACCAGCTCGCAATGGTCACTCCAACGACCCCGATGAAAGGACTGACGACGAGCGACCCTATCACTACTGCCCAGAGCGGGAGCACATTGATGAGAGAATAACTTTGGGAGAAACTAAATGCCATGGGAAGGCCATAGATAAAACAGAGCCAAAACAAGCGGAATTTAGGATTTTTCGAAACTATCTCGCGGATCGTTTCCTTGGGATTGACCCAGATAGCCCACCATGGGTTCTTAGTGCTTGCATCAGGCATATTTTCTCCCCCATATTTTAATAATAAAATTAAAATAATAACTATTCAACTAAATTATAAAAATGAAATTAATTAATGTTTGAATCTGAATTATATGTAATAATGATATTGAGTTAATGCAGCGCGCTTTACGGTTGAATCAGCCGAGAACCGGCTATGTTCATCATAGATCTTTCTTTTTACCATAGAAGAAGAAGAGCTTTGCCAACCGCCTGGGGTCTAAAACTGTGTATCGATCATAAAGCCATCCCGAAATCCTCTTAGAACCATTGCATAGAGCAAATACAATTGCGGTTTGTACAATTGCCCTTTGCGCAGCAGCATCATCATGAAAAGGGAACCCATTCTCTACTGCCCACTGCAGAATTTCGAGATGATCGTTTATGGCAGCTTGGTATACTACTCGATTGTCCCAAGGGCATCCACGAGCTCTTGCCCACTTAAGAATTTCGAGTTGATTATTGCGCGCTGCCAAGGCGCAGGTGAGCGCGTCCCAAGGGCAGCCGTTCTCTCTTGCCCACTTGAGGATATCGAGATGGCCATTTTGTGCCGCATAGGCACATGTCCTCTCGCTCCAAGGACAGCCGTTTGAGCGCAGCCATTGCAGAATTTCAAGACGGCCGCTTCGCGCAGCAAAAGCAAAAGTCTCTTCATCCCAGGGGCATCCTTCTTTTCTGGCTTCCTTTAATGCTTCGAGATTGCCATTCAAAGCTGCATCCGAACAGGCGACGAGCCAGTTGTAATGAGGGGTGTCTTTTACATACTTTACAATGTCTTCTCTTTTCCAGGGGGCGCCGTGGGCAATCGCCCATTTTAGCATATCAAAGGATTTCTCCTCAGCTGCTATCTTGGCTGTATCTTCATCCCATGGGCAGCCATTTTCGACTGCCCATTTCAAGATTTCTAATGTAGTTGCATAAGAAGTCACATATTTATCCCAAGGACAGCCATGCTCCCGTGCCCACTTCAACATTTCAAAATGCCCGCGACCCGCCATCAATGCGATGTCAGAAGACTCGCCCTCCTCATCATTGCCTGCTGTATCCCATTGATAATTATGCTGCTCCCTAAGCCATTTGACAACTTCAAGATGACCATTTTCCATCGCAGCACACGCGCATTTTTTTTTGTCCCAAGGGCAGCCCTTTCCCACCACCCACTTCAGAATATGCAAATGGCCATTTTGAGCAGCAAAATAACAACCCTCTGTTGTCAAAGGAACGCCTTTATCAACGAGGTATTGCACCATTTCGAAATGGCCTGCTCTAGCAGCTGCGCTACCTGTCTCTTGGTTAATGCGCTGGATTTGTTCTGCCCATTTAAGGACTTCAAGGTGCCCCCCTCGGCCAATTTCAAGGCACAAATGATCCCAATTCTGCAGCCACTCTCCGTCCTGACCCAACGTTTTCTGTACTGCTTGCAAAATATTAACAAAACCTCCTTCAGCAGCGCCTCGGCAGATCTGAAAGCTCGGGACCCTGTGACCATTTTGGAATGCCCATTCAAGAATTGCAAGATGGCCGTTTTTAGCTGCTCTATAGCAGGCCTCTGTGTCAAGCCAGGGGTAGCCTTGAGCGATTGCCGCTTTTAGAGCTTCAAGATCGCCTGTTGCTGCAATCCTAGCGCTTGTATCCAAAAATTGGAATATTTCTTCATGTCTTTGGCTATTCTCTGGGAAACCTGTCACTATATCGAAGCATTGATGAACCGAATAAGGACAGCCGCTTGCAATCGCCCACTTCAACACTTCGAAGTGTCCGCCCTTTACAGCTGCGTTGCAGGTTTCTTGACCCCATGGACAACCTTTTGCCCGCGCCCATTGCAGCATTTCTAGTTGTCCAAATGTTGCAGCATTTTTACATATGAAGCTTTGATCCCAAGGACAGCCGTTTTCCACTGCCCACTTCAACACTTCGAAGTGTCCGGCACTTGCGGCTTCGGAACAGGTTTGTTCATCCCATGGACAATCATTTGCCCGCGCCCACTGCAAAATTTTAAGATGCCCATTTTTAGCAGCAGCAGCACTGGCACAAATGAGTGTGCTGTCCCAACTACAACCTGGAGGCAAAAGAGAACTATTGTCTTTTAGCCACTGCAGCACTTCCAAACGGCCGTGAAGTGCAGTCTGACTGAGAAGGTCTGCTTTTAAATTGCTGCGTTGGGGAAATAACCATTTAAAAAGGTCTAAATGCCCATTGATGGCCGCTTGAAAATTTAATTCACTCCAACCTTCCGGTTTAACTAGATCGTATAAAAGCTTGACAATCTCGAGTTGCCCTTTTTTAGCAGCTTCAAGGCAAAACCTATTAGAGGGTGGGTACCCTAATGCGAGCAACGTTTTCACAAGATCGAAATGTCCATTATCGGCTGCAGCCTGCAAAACTTGAGATTCGTTGACGGGACATTCGTTATTCGTTGCCCATTTATAAACTATCATCTGGTTGTTCGCTGCTGCGCGAATCAGTGTTTTTTCATCCCATGGACAGCCATGCTTCCGTGCCCACTGCAGTACTTCCAAGTGTCCGCCGGCTGCAGCATTTTCACATGTGCGTTTATCCCACGGATAGCCGTTTTCTTTAGCCCACTGAAGGATGTCCAGGCGGCCGTTGGCAGCGGCGAGCGCACATAGTTCTTCCCGTTTAATCAACTGGTGGGAATTTCCCCACTTCACCAAGTCAAAGTACCCTTGGTTGACAGCATGGGCCCAAGCGCCCGCGGGATTTGGTTTGGGAATCAAACTGTGGAAGCACTTGAGAGTCCTTAGAGAAGTGAGTGTTTCCGGACCAAGAAAGCTGAAAATGAATTTCTTGATTTCTTTGGGAAGCGTTAATAATGGAAAGCGGAGCTCGCAAGCGATAGCGTTTGCTATTTCAGTTTCTCTTTGCGTCTGTGCATGCGTGGGAGATAAGCCTGGAGAGGTTTGCTTAGTGTAACTGGAAAGTTCAATCATTTTAGTTATTTATTCCTTCATTGTCATTGGTATCGATTTCCTCATCGATGATGATGTCTTCATCGACTTCGCCGGTCTCGGTGGTATCTCCCCAGATTTCTTCGTTGGCCTGAGGATTGCAAGGGCTAGGATTTTCTTGTGCTTGAGCGAGGAACAACGAACAGAGGGTGATCAAGTGAGACATGGCATTCTCCTTTTACATTAGATCATTACACTTAAAGTGTTTATTTGCAAGGAAGCTTGAAATTAAATTAATTTAATGATAATTGTAAATTTTAAATTAGGGGGATTAAATGGCACCAAGATTAAGAAAAATGAAAATCTATCGTCCAAGAAGAAAAAGAGCGCAAGGCAGTATTGAACTGCAAAAACAATCTCTTCATGATTTAAAGCATAAAATCAGCTCGGACGTCGGCTGCTTAATTGTCCTCTATGAAGAAGGGAACCAATCCCAAATCACACAGGCGCAAGCCAAGGCAAAAAGCGATTTTCTCAAGCATTCGGATGAGATGAAAAAAATTGCAAAGACTTTGGGCGACAGCACTGTTCGGGCTGTCCGCGATTACCTCGATAGCGTGGATGTGATCGTGCATGCGAGCTCGCCTTGGCTCGATGACGCCAAAATCCGACATTGCTACTCAATGACAGAAAAGCTGGACAAAGAGATCGCTGCTTAGAAAAAATGAGCAAGCGCAGAGGGCAGATCGGGGTATTGGAAGCGGAATCCGGATCTTAGCAATTTGACCGGCTTAACCTTCGCGCTTAAGAGGAGGGTCTCTT
Source organism: Candidatus Rhabdochlamydia sp. (assembly GCA_030043815.1). GTDB lineage: Bacteria > Chlamydiota > Chlamydiia > Chlamydiales > Rhabdochlamydiaceae > CAJCIW01. The sequence continues at coordinate 173 of JASHWX010000039.1, read as the reverse complement.
TTGCCATTTCCCCGAACAGTCCCTTTAGCACCCATTCTGGAATGGTGCAAAATGCTGGCCGCCCCAGTTTTTGGGCAAGCAATCGGGCAAACTCTCCTTGCGCCACAGGATCCGGTGCGACGACATTGACGGGACCTTGAAGCGCTCCTGTCATCAAGATGTGGTCGATTGCT
>JASHWX010000038.1 GCA_030043815.1 Candidatus Rhabdochlamydia sp. | reverse complement strand
CAGCGAAACTCATCAAGGATGGGTATTCGCAATATGCCCGATTGATCGAAAACCACAAAAATGAGGGGTTTGCCGCAGCCAATGACTTGGCGGTGAAGGAGGCGCGAGGCCGGTATCTGCTCTTTCTCAATCCGGACATGCGGATGGAGATGGGTTCTTTGGACAAGATCGTTGCCTGGATGGACGAGCGGCCGGAGGTGGGGATCGCTGGGTGCAAGTTATTGGACAAAGAGGGGGAGGCATGCGAGGAATTGCACCCGCGCCGCTTTCCCCCCTTTCTTTGCAATTTGGCCCATTTTTTCACGTTGAAGCTCAGCTCTTTTGCTAAGCGATTATTTTACTATCTTTCTTTTGATCCCGAAAAGGAGCAGGAGGTCGATAGTGTCCGCGGGGCGTTCATGCTGGTGCGGCGCGAGGTGGTCGAAAGGCTGGGCCGGGCGTTCGATTTGCGCTATTTTCTTTTGATCGAAGATTTGGATTTTTGCCGGGAAGTGAAAGGGCTAGGCTACAAGGTGGTCTATACTCCGGTGATCTCTTGCACAGATTGGTTCCACCGGAGCTTTTTGCATCACAGCCGGTTTTGGAAACACTGGCAGCTCAGCAAAAGCATTTGGCTCTATACGGTAAAATGGCATCGCAGGCATGAGGCGGCCCTCATTTCTTTGGCCTTCCCGTTTGGGCTTCTTTTACGGCTGATACGCTCTTGCAAATAAACATCTAGCTTGATTAAGATTTTAAGTCTTTTTTAAAGGAGATGTCTATGGTAGCAGCAGTAGGTAGGGTTCCCGATCCAGCAGAGGTTAACAATGATGATGATGCCGATTTCGAACCGGAAAATTTGAACGCAGATCGCCTTTTTCCGGTGGTCCAGCGCATTCTTTCTGATTTATTGAATACTTCATCTGTAAAAACTTTGATTAACTGCCTCGATTCCGGTCCGCTTCTCAATGTCACCTTGGTTTCATTGAAGAACGCTCCCCATGTGTTGATTGAAAATTCTCATATTGAACTAGGAAATGGATTGTCATGCCGGCTGCGCTATCTCGAAGCAGCTTGGACGGCAGCGGCATCCACGATCTACAATTTGTTCATCGGTGTGGTCTTAAGCGTTGCGGCGGGAGTCACTTTTGGCCAGGTATCTATGATAGCGGACCAAATGAAAAAAACTTGGATCCAAACAGGATTGGCAGTGGCCTCAGCTGGTATTGGCCTCATCGGCGCTGTGCATCCTAAAGCCGGTATGATCAGCAACGCGGCTGTTGTCTTTGGAGTGGGTGCCGTTTTAAAACAGCTCGCTGAACAAAATCTGGTTGCAGAGATTTTCGCTGTTTATCGCAATCATAATGCAGAATTGCGTCGAGCGCTTGCCGAGGCTGTCCCCGATGCGAACCTCTATCGAAGAGAAGTGGTCCCATTATTAGACTATCTCAATCGTGCAAGTCGAAACACACATACATTCAGTGAATTGTGGCAAGTTGTCGGGAGGGCTAGAGAAATGAGTCCAAGATTCTTGGCTGCGGCATATGAATCAGTGAGAGATGCAATTTTCCAAAGAGGGGGCGGTTTTTTTGAAAATCTCTCTCAAAACCTCCAAGAGATCATAGGTTAATTTCGACTATGTTCGAGCCGAATCAAAATGAGTCGATTCCGATGCGCGAGGAGAGGATCCTCGCGTTTTGGCAAGGGGAAAAAATTTTCGAAAAGTCTTTAGAAGCGAGAAGGGAGGGCCCTGTCTTTTCTTTCTACGATGGACCTCCTTTTGCCACTGGGCTTCCTCATTATGGCCATATTTTAGCGGGAACGATGAAAGACATCATCCCGCGATACAAGACGATGAAAGGATATTATGTCCCGCGCCGTTTTGGATGGGACTGCCATGGCCTGCCTGTAGAAAATGAGATTGAGAAGGCCAAAGAGCTCTCCGGGGCGGCATCGATCGAGGCATTTGGGATTGCAAAATTCAATGAAGAGTGCCGGTCCATCGTGCTGCGTTATGCGGAAGAATGGAAACGCACCGTCAACCGAATGGGCCGATGGGTCTCTTTTGAAAACACCTATCGCACGATGGACTTAAGCTACATGGAGTCCGTGTGGTGGGTGCTGAGCCAGCTCTACAGCAAAGGCCTCGTCTACGAAGGGTTCAAGGTGATGCCTTTTTCAGCGCGGCTGGGCACGCCGCTTTCCAATTTCGAGGCGAACCTCAATTACCGAGAAGTCGACGACCCGTCGCTCACGGTCTCTTTTTCGCTCGCGGATGATCCGAACACGTCGCTGCTCATCTGGACGACAACCCCGTGGACGCTGACCTCGAATCTTGCCGTCATGGCAAAAGGCGACATGGAATATGTCAAAGTCAAAGATAAAAAAGAGGGGCGACAATATATCCTCGCTGCGGCAAGAGTGCCCGTCTATTTCAAGAATCCCGAAGAATATGAAATTGTCTCGAAGATGACCGGCGCCTCGCTTGCAGGACGGCGCTATCTCCCACTTTTCCCTTACTTTGCCGCCAAAGCCCAAGACAAAGCATTCCGCGTCATCCTTGAAGATGCCTTGGCCAGCGATGAAGGAACGGGACTTGTCCACGCTGCGCCGGCGTTTGGCGAGACAGACTTTTTTGCTTGCGCCCGCGAGGGAATTGAGATTGTCTGTCCCGTTGACCACAATGGAAAATTTACGAAAGAAGTTCCCGATTTTGCCAATCTGTTCGTCAAAGATGCCGATAAAGAGATCATCCGCCGTTTAAAACATGAAAAGAAAGTGTTCCATCACGGTCAAATCCGCCACCGTTATCCTTTCTGCTGGCGGTCCGACACACCGCTCATTTATAAAGCTGTGAGCACATGGTTTGTCGCCGTCGAAAAAATCAAGGAGCGGATGCTCGAGACGAATCAGATGATCCATTGGGTCCCTGAACATATCAAAAATGGACGGTTTGGCAAATGGCTGGAAAATGCGCGCGATTGGGCGATTTCCCGCAACCGGTATTGGGGGACGCCCATTCCTATCTGGCGCAGCGAAGATGGCGAGATCGTAGTCATCTCGAGCCGTAGAGAATTGGAAGAAAAGACCGGCAAGAAAATCCAAGACCTGCACCGCCATTTCATCGATGCATTGACATTTACGCACAATGGCAAGCATTTTCGCCGCGTCGCTGAAGTATTCGATTGTTGGTTCGAGTCGGGGTCGATGCCTTATGCCCAAGACCATTATCCTTTCGAGGACCGAGAGGAAATGATGAAACGCTTTCCTGCGGATTTCATTGCGGAAGGGCTCGATCAGACCCGCGGCTGGTTCTACACATTGCATGTTCTGGCGGCCGCCCTCTTTGACAAGCCCGCTTTTAAGAATGTGATCGTCAACGGCATCATCCTCGCCGAAGACGGCGCCAAGATGTCTAAGCGCTTGAAGAACTATCCCGAACCAGAAACCGTCATCAACAGCTATGGCGCAGATGCAGTGAGGCTCTACTTGATCAACAGCCCTGCGCTTTATGCCGAAGATCTCCGTTTTTCAGAGAAGGGAGTCGAGCTTGTCGTCCGGCAAGTCATCATTCCTTTTTGGAATGCCTTTGTGTTCCTTTCGACCTACGCGAAGATTTACGGCTGGCTCCCTCAAGGAGCTTTTCCCAAACCTGAAGCAGAAATCGATCGATGGATCCTCTCTGAGATGCAGCGTTTGATCCGCGATGTCACTGCAAGTCTTGACCACTACGAACTCAATCGCGCAGTTGAGCCTATTATTGGATTCATTGACAAATTGACCAATTGGTACATCCGCCGCAACCGCCCTCGATTTTGGTCGGACCTCGCCTCTCGCGATCGAGATGAAGCCTTTGAGACGCTTTACACCGTCCTGCTGACGCTGTCTAAAATTGCAGCGCCGTTCATGCCATTTTTAAGCGAAGCCATTTACTTGCAGCTTATGCCCAAAAACGCTCCCGCCTCGGTGCATCTCACGGCATTTCCTGAATACGATGCTCATTTGCGCGATGAGCAGCTTGAAAGCGAGATGGGGATGGCGCAAGAGGTCGTCAGCCTTGGACATGCGCTTCGAAAAGAGCACAAACTCAAAGTGCGCCAGCCTCTTCAAA
>JASHWX010000037.1 GCA_030043815.1 Candidatus Rhabdochlamydia sp. | reverse complement strand
CCGAGGTGGAAAAAGAGGGGCGCTTGTTGCGCTTTCATGAAGCCTTTGCCCCTCACGGTGTCAATGTCAATTTTGTTTCCATTGCATCCCATAAGCTAACCGTCCGCACTTATGAACGAGGCGTCGAAGGGGAGACCGCATCCTGCGGTACGGGCTGTGCAGCCGTTGCCTTTGTTGCAAAAGAATTTTTAAAAATTAAAGGCCCCATTTCTATTTCATCCATGCGATTTTCCTTTGCCGATGGCCATATTCAGATGTTCGGTCCCGTATATCGAGTATTTGAAGGCGTTCTCGACTTGTGCAATTAAATGACTCCAGGCATCCTTACTGTTGAAGGATAGGTGTCGCCGGATGGAAAATGTTCCCTTTTCTAAAAAGGATCTTGTTGAAGGGGAGGCTTTGCTCAAAGCGGGCAAGGTGAAGCAGGTCCTATTTTCTGAAGGGACCTATCAAGTCGAAATTGACAACTATTGGCCTTTTTTGCAGCTCGACGATCAGGGGAATCTTCTTGATGGGTTTTGCAATTGTCCTGCGGCAGGCGAGACAAAATCGTGCCCCCATCTCGCCGGGGCATATTTAAAGATTTTCAATGGTTTTTCGACACCCTTGCATGTTCGATTCCGCTCCTCGCTCTGGAATCATTTGTGCCAAATGGCCAGCCGCCGGCATGGCTATGATGCCGATATCATCAAAGTAAAAAATCAAATCTACGAAGCCAAGTCGGTGACAGGCAAACAATTATTTGTCATCAAACAAGTCTTGCCCAAGGAGAAGAAGCGGCTGCAGGATCTGTTATACAAACGCGCGGTGGAGACGGAGGAGACTTCGCTGAAATTTTCTAACCTGCCTCCCGAAGAGATCGCTCTATGGAAAGAAGGAAAGCCGAGCCATCAGCTTCAATATGAGCTTTCTTTCTGGTCCGATCTTGCAAAATGGATGATGGCAATGCAAGAAGACAAAGAAGCGTATAAGATCGAGTTCAAGGGGGCTCAGTTGCCCAATTGGATCCGCATCCGCTTTCCCGCGTTTACCATCAGCTTTTACATTGCTGAGGTCAATTGGCCGCAGCTCATTCCCGCGCTCGGAACAGTCGCCTCTCCGCTTGCTGTGCATGAATTCGTCGAGTCGAAGATCGAAAAGATCCGCTACGATGTGGAAAAACGTCGATTTTTGATCAAAAAATCTAGAGTTAAAGCGGAAATCTCTGCGAAAGAAGAAGAGGCCGCGGGGGCAATCGAAGTGGGAGAGTGGCTGTTCATCCCGAAAAAGGGATTTTTCCCCAAGCGCATGGACCCCATTTTCAAGCAAGACGAAATCCCGCAAGATAAAATCGGTTCCGTTCTGCACAAACATCCGCTCATTTTCCAAAAATATCTCGTCCTTGGCACGATTCATCTTGGCCACATCAAGCCTCAATACCACGTGTATTTCGATAAAGAGGAGAATCTTCATATTGTTTGCTATCTCTTTGAAAAGGGGGATCTCCAAAAGGAACACTCCGCCTACTTTGGCCAGTGGGCCTATGTACAAGGCAAAGGATTTTATCCTTTAGAAAATCAGCTCTTCGATGGCGTAGAAAAGATCGTAATGCGGTCGCAGATGAACGATTTCATCAACAAACACCGCGTGTGGCTCAGCGGATTTGAAGGATTTCAGACGCACGTGTACACCATCGAATCGCAGCTCAGTTTCGCCGTCACCAAAGAAGGCTTTTTGCGCTTTGAGTCTCATCTGGAGATGATGGGAGAAGAGATCATCGACTTTGGCGAATGGATCTATCTCAAAGGCAAGGGATTTTTTGCGAAGAGGATTGGCAGAGGCGCTTTTCTTCGCCCCGGCACAGTGATCCATAAAGCGGAGATCGGCGCTTTTATCCGTGCCCATCGCGAAGAATTAGAGGCGCTCAAGGGTTTCTTTTCTGCGAAATGTCCTTTAGAAAAAAGCGGCCTTGAGATCTTTTTAAACGAGGCGCGCCGCATTACTGTGCGCCCGCATTTTCAATACATCTCTTCTTATACCGCAGAGCAAGTGCAAATCTTTGGCGACTACACTTATGTTGAAGGGGAGGGTTTTTGCGAAATCCCGTACGAGAAAAGGGTCCCTGAAGGATTTGTCAAGGAAAAGGTCATCAACGCTGCAGATGAGCCTTACTTCGTTTTATTCGAACTCGACGCGCTCAGGCCTTTCATCTTCTCTATTCAAAAGGAATTGAAAAAACCGCGAGAAATTTTCTTGAAGATCCGCCGTCTGCAAAGGCAGAAGACAGAATGGCTGCTCGAAGGAGAATATGAGACTGATATCGGTATCGTCGATCTCGTCGAACTGTGGAGGGGAGTTCAGGAGAACAAACGGTATCTTTTCACATCCGCGGGCTTGATTCTCTTAAAGCATCCCAGGTTCAACTGGTTCAAGACTATCCCCAAAAAACGATGGCTGAAAAGCGGCAAGCAGCTCCGCATCACGACGCTCGAGTGGCTCCGAATGACCCTTTTTGAAGAGCTGCGCGTCTCTGCAGATGATCTTGAAACGCGCAAGCTGATCAAAGAACTCACCACATTCGAGACGGACCAACCGATCGATTTGACTGGCTTTAAAAGCGATCTGCGCTCTTATCAAGAAGTGGGGGTGAAGTGGCTTTGGTTCATGTATTCGCACGGACTTTCTGGATTTTTGTGCGACGAAATGGGCCTTGGAAAAACCCACCAGGCGATGGGACTTATCGCCGCAATCAAAAACCAAGGCGTGGCGGAAGGAAAAGTCTTGGTTGTTTGTCCTACCTCGGTGATTTATCACTGGGAAGCGCTGTTGAAGGATTTTCTCCCGGATGTCCGTGTATGGGTGTTTTACGGGATCAGCCGCAAGCTCGAAGAACAGACTGACATTTTGCTCACGTCTTATGGGACGCTTCGCAGTGAAAAACAAGCTCTATCTCAAATTGAATTCGAACTTGCGATTTTCGATGAATTGCAGATCGCAAAAAACGCGCAATCGCAAACACATAAAGCCCTCAAGAAGATCAAAGCCAAGATGCGCCTTGGGCTGACGGGCACTCCCATTGAGAACCGCCTGCTCGAGCTCAAAGCTCTATTCGATGTCATCATCCCTCTCTATTTGCCTCAAGAAGCCCAGTTTAAAGAGCTCTTCGTCAACCCGATTGAAAAGAATCAAGATACTGAGAAAAAAGCTCTCCTTTCCAAATTGATCCGCCCCTTTATCTTGCGAAGAAAAAAGTCGGAAGTGCTCCTCGAGCTTCCCGACAAAATCGAAGAGATCGCCTATTGCGACCTATCGGATGAGCAGCAAGAACTCTATAAAAAGACATTTATGCTTCACAAAGAAGCATTGCTTGAAAGTCTCGAAAACGCTTCCAAACCTGTTCCTTATCTGCATGTCTTTGCTCTGCTCTCCACACTCAAACAGATCTGCGACCATCCGTGCCTCATCACTAAGAAATACAGCGAATTCCAAAAACACCAATCGGGCAAATGGGACCTGTTTACCGAATTGCTCCAAGAAACGCGCGACAGCGGGCAAAAGCTCGTCGTCTTTTCCCAATACCTCGACATGCTCGACATGATGGAAGCGTATTTGAATGAACACAAGATTCAATATGCCACCATCCGCGGCTCTACCCGCAATCGCAAAGAACAGCTCGACCGTTTCCGCGATGATCCCCACTGTGAAATTTTTCTTGCCTCCCTCCAAGCAGTCGGCGTAGGGGTCGATCTTGTTTCTGCCTCCGTCGTGATTCATTATGACAGATGGTGGAACCCCGCCCGCGAGAACCAAGCCACCGACCGCGTCCACCGCATCGGCCAAAACCGCGGCGTCCAGGTCTTTAAACTCGTGACCAAAGGCACCATTGAAGAGCACATCCATCGCCTCATCGAGAAAAAGACCCTCCTCATGGAAGGCGTCATCGGATTCGACGACCAGGACCAGATCAAAGGCCTCGACCGGGAAGAGCTGCTCCAGCTGCTTTGGCTCATCGATATAGATTTGCAAAGCATTTAAAATCAGTCTCTTGAATTTTATTGCGCTATCAGGTATATTGATTCCCCTATGATTAAGTTAGCATTGGTGGGCAGGCCGAATGTCGGAAAGTCTGCGCTTTTTAACAGAATCTGCAAAAAACGGATTGCGATCGTCGATGAAGCCGAAGGGGTGACGCGCGATCGCCTGTACGCGGACGCCGAATTTTTTGGAAAGGCTTTCCAAGTGATCGATACAGGCGGGATCAATCCCCATTCTGAAGTGCCCTTCCAAGAAGAGATCCGCCGCCAGACGGAAATTGCCATTGAAGAAGCGGATGTCCTTGTCATGGTGGTGGATATCACAGTCGGTGTGGCTCCGCTAGATGAGCTCGTCGCGCGATACTTAAGGCGCACCGGAAAACCTGTGATCATTGCCGCCAATAAAATGGACGATCTGTCGAAACAAGATCTCGTCTATCCTTTCTTCTCGCTGGGCATTGGGCGCATCGTCGGCGTATCGGCAATCCAGAATTTCCGCATCGCGGAACTCCTCGAAGAGGCGTTTCAAGGCATTGTTTTTGACGAAAATGAAGCAGGAGCAAAAGATTCGATCAACGTCGCCATCGTCGGCCGGCCGAATGTCGGAAAATCCACCATCGTCAATTACCTTCTCGATGAAGAGAGGTGCGTCGTCAGCCCGATTGCGGGCACGACGCGGGACAGCATCGACATTGAAATCGAGGCCGAAGGGCAGCGATTTACACTGATCGACACCGCAGGAATCCGCAGGAAAAGCGCCGAGCGCGACGTCGTCGATAAATTCGCTGCCGTGCGCACCGAAAGAGCGCTCGAAAGGGCGGATGTTTGCGTGCTCGTCGTTGACGCCGAGCGCGGAATGACAGTCCAAGAAAAGCGGATCGCCCGCGAAATCGAGGCTTTAGGAAAAGGATGCATCGTGCTCTTCAACAAATGGGACCTTGTGAAAGGCTTTCGCATGGAGCATTGCCGTAAAAGCTTTGAGATCGATATTGCTTTCCTCAATCACTGCCCTCTTCAATTCGTGTCAGGCAAAACCGGGCGCAACCTCGATGGCCTTTTTAATACAGTTAAGGAAGTCTTCGAACAGCAAAACCGGCGCATCACGACAGGACAGCTGAATAAATTTGTCGAGAAAACGGTCCAAAAATACCATCCCCCCATGATCGACGGAAAACGTTTAAGGATTTTTTACCTCGCTCAAGTCGATATCCAGCCGCCCCGCTTCGTCTTATTCGTCAATCATCCAGAATTGATGGTCGACACATATAAAAAGTATTTAATTAATCAATTCCGCGAGACCTATGGTTTTCTTGGAGCGCCCATTCAATTCTTCCTTAAAGGACGCAACACCAAGAAAGAAAAATCCACCGAAGCGCCAAAGCCTTGCAGCGAACCCATCGAAGAGCTTATTTTTGAGGAAGATCAGTTGGATCCTTCTTATTTTTAGAACAAAACTTCAGAATCAAGTCCTTGTGCTTTTTCATGTATTTTTCTGAGAATCTTCAAAGGGTAGTAATAATTCTTCATTTTTCTTTTTAGGCTTATCCAGTTTGAGGAATTCTTTTTGAGTTGATTTAATCGCTGATTTCACAGTATTAATGTCTTGTTCGATGGGTAAATTTTCAGGTCTGGTTCCGCTGATTTCTTCCATCGTCTTTCGTACTTGGCGTCCTACCGAAAAGGCTGCATCTTCCAGTTTCTTCTGACCTTTGAGACCTTCATTTCGAATTTTTGCTTCGGTCTGTGTAATACGAAATAAATTGGCAGCCAATTCTTCTTTTCCCATGAAATCCAAAAGACTTCTACCATTGGGAATTCCTTTACGATCTCTCAACTGATTAATGGACATGTTGTAAAGGCCTAAATAGCCTTGATTTTGAAAAAAAGCATAGTTCTCAACGCCGGCATTATTGGCGACACTAGAAAGGGATTTTTCTCGCTCTGAAACTTCGCCTCGAATCGCAATTCTCTCTACTTGTTGTGCTTCATTAACATATCGTTTGAAGGCTTCTGTAACCGTAATGAAGTACGCTTGAGCTAAAGCTACTTCTTTCTTTTTTACATCACCGTTCATCGCAACTAAATAGCAAGCAAACTTGGAGAGTCGATAGTCATTTTGCTTGATTCCGTCAAGATCGCGAGTGACTTGCTCAAAATTCACACTGACGTCAATGTCAAGAGTGGAACATACAGTAATCGCCTTGTTTATAGGACCTTTTTTAAACACGGTATAGTCATTATAGCCGAGCATTTTCATCAAATCTCTAGCATACCAATAGCGAAAACCATTTTGCCGCCCTAGATCTTCAAAGCTCTCCTTATCTTTCTCAAAGTGAAAGTAATCGATAGATGTGTCAGTCATAACTCCACCTGCTTATGTTCCCATTTATATCACATTGCCCACCTCGATTGCAATTTTTTATTTTTAATTTAATATGTTTTAAAATAACTTGCTGTTTCGTATAATGAAAATTCATGCTAATTGCAGGTCTGTATGAAAAACAAAATGCTTCTTACTTTTGTTTCCTCGGTCGTTCTTATAAGTGGCTGCTCGCGCAATCCCGTCACAGGCGATAAAGAGATCAGCCTAATCTCGTCATCACAAGAAATTGCATTGGGAGTGAGCGAATATGGCTATATGCAGCAAGCGGAAGGCGGGCGGCTATCTGATGAAAAGTTGAATGCTTATGTCCAAGAGGTCGGAAGAAAACTCGTCGAGGTCAGCGACAGGGAAGATCTTCCATACGAATTTGTCGTGTTGAACAATTCTGTGCCGAATGCATGGTCTCTTCCTGGAGGCAAGATCGGCATCAATCGCGGCCTTCTTCTCGAGTTGAACAGCGAAGCAGAGCTGGCCGCAGTTTTGGCGCATGAGATTGTGCATAGTGCAGCGCGGCATGCAGCAAAGCACATGGAGCGCGGATTGTTGATGGCGGGAGGGGTGATTGGGTTGCAAGCGTTGATGCGGGACAACCAATATGAAGATGTGGCAGTGATGGCGGGTGCAGTGGGTGCCGGATTGATAAGCCTCAAATACAGCCGCATGGCAGAGCTGCAAGCCGATAGCTATGGGATAAAATACATGGCGGCGGCAGGATATGATCCTCAAGCCTCAGTTGCACTCCAGGAGACATTTTTGAGACTGTCGGATCAAGGATCGCCGATGTGGATTGCGGGCTTATTCGCGACGCATCCGCCTACACAAGAGAGATTGGCCGCTAATCGCGAAGCGTCGGGATCTTTTTCGGGCGGCGTTTGGAAAGAAAAGGAATACGCTGAGGCCCTTGCAGATCTGAAGAAAAAGAAAGCGGGCTATGAAGATTTAGACAATGGGTACGCGGCGTTAAAGCGGGGAGATCATTCTGAAGCATTGTCTTGCGCGGAAAAGGGGATTGCGCGGCTGCCAGAGGAAGCGCATCTTTATAACCTGAAAGGGAAAGCATTGCTGTTAAAAGATGACTTTGAAGGGGCTTTAAAGGCCTTTGATCAAGCGATCAGCCTCAACCCTGACTATTTCGACTTTTACTTGCAGCGAGGCTTACTTAAGGAACAAATGGGGCAATCCGGACGAACCGATCTCGAAAAGAGCTTGCAGCTCTTGCCTTCTGCAAAGGGGGAATACGCATTAGGGCTGATCCATTTGAAGCAAGGGCGCCACACAAACGCCATTGTGCATTTCAAAAAAGCGGCGAACCACCCTTCTAAGATTGGCGAGGCTGCGCGAGAGCAGCTCGCCTTGTTGCATTAACGGACAGGATCATACTTATAGATTTTCCCGTCTTCTTCGATCTTGCGGTACACCCATTGATCGCTGTTTTCCCGCATCAGGCGGTCGCAGCCCATCCAAAATCCTGTGATCAATCCGTGTTTTTTTATCGATTGGAGCATGTAAGCTGATGAAGAGGGGCGAAAGTGGCTGCGAGGGCCATCGACGGGCGAGATGACATTTTGATGGAAGAGAATGACCTGTTCAGCGAGGCGGACGCCAAGTGATGGGGTGGGCGGAGGTTCTTCAACTTTGGGAATTTTGAGATCGGCGTCTTTGCCCCAGGGCTCGATATAGCCTGGCATCGCATGCAAAAGCGCGGGGAGTAAAATCAACAATAATTTAAAACGCATAGTTGAGCATGAGCGCGGGGAACAGCCTTTCCCGGTTCATCATCGGCGTGGCCATCTTCTCGTAGAGGCGTTCATTGTATGACTTTGCCTCAAGGCCCGCGCCGTAGATCCCTCCAAAATACCATCCCGCCTCAAAACTCGTAAAGATAATCCCTGCGGCGATGTTGCCTTGATCGAAGAAATAGACCGAGGCGGCGATGAAAAGGCCATTGAGAAAGAAGGCTGTGGCGGCGGACTGGTTCTGCCCCAGGTAGAGATAGCCGGCTCCGGGGAGCAGGGCATTCAAACCTTGGGCGGTGCCGATCGATTTCTTTTTGGAATCATAATCATCGAGGAAGGCTGCAAGGCGGGGGGTGGATTCGAGGGTGGGAAAATCTGCTCGAATCAGGGCGCTCGAGAGGGTGAGTTTTTCTGCTTCGTCAGGAAAATGCTGTTGGATGAGCTGGTGGATCTTTGCGGCTTGGGCGGTCATTTTTTCTTGCTGGTAGGTGTCGTATAAGATGAGCAATAAGTCGTGGAAGGCAGGAAATTGGGGATCGACATAGCGCAGGTCGCTGTGTTCGAATGTATAAATCACTTCTTTGGGCTTTTTTCCGATGTAATAGCAGAGGAGGATTTCATATTGCACCTCTGAGCGGCGGCTTGCATCGGGGGGCAGCAGGAATTCCGCGCGCTTGAAGGCGGTGATCGCTTGGTAGAGATCGAGTTCGTGGGCAAAGCCGAATCCGATCAGCATCTCTTTGCCCCAATCTTGGGATTTTTCTTCCTCTGTGAGCGGTTCAAAGGGCGAAGGAAGCGAAAGTAAATATTTGTCTTGCACCGCATAGCTCATCGTGGGCTCGATCTGACGGGAGACGTGATGGCAGGCCGCAACAAGAACCAATAGACAAAAAAGAATCTTATTCATTTTCGGGGGTCTTCACCAGGTCGATGCCTTCGTCGAATTGTTCTTTCAGCACAGGAAGGCGGGCGTCGTATTTGTAGAGCCATTCTTGATGTTCTGTGAGAGCTTTGTATTCATCGTAGGTGTTGATGATCTGAGGGCGCATGAAAATGATGATGCTGCTTTTGTTTGCCGTGCGGTCGTTTTCGCTGAACAGGGCCCCGATCACAGGGAGGCCGCCCAAGCAAGGGATGCCTGTTTTATAATGGGTCTTGCTGTCGTCGATCATTCCGCTCAATGCGACAAAATGATTGTTCGGTACGGCAACACGGGTTTCCATATGGGCATGGCTAGTCTCGATCCCTGTCAGAACGAGGGAATTTGTCGAGGATGCTGCACTAATGACTTGCGAGATATCATTGACGATGTCCAGGGTGATGATGTCGTTTTCGCCGAGGATGGGGGTAATTGTCAGACTGACGCCCACATCGCGATATTCGATGTTGGAGGTAGTAGTCGTGTTCGCAGCGGCGTTTTGGACAATGGATCCTGTATAGGGAACGTTCTCTCCGACAAAGATCGTCGACTGACGGTTGTCTTGAGTAATGAGCTTGGGGTTGATGATGATGGTCGAATCGCTGTCAGACTGAATAGCATTGACCAGAGCGCCGATAGAGATAAAGGAACGTCCTTTGTTCATGATGATATCGCCGATGGCGCCGAGGTCGAAGCCTGAAGTGAAGGGAACCATGCCGCTAGGGATGCCGCCCAGTGGTGTGGTTGTCGCGTTGATGGATTGCAGGTTTGGAGCAAATGTTCCCACGGGTGTTGTTATCTGCCCTGATGGATTGGTCGCGGTAGGGAAGTTGCCGGTGCCCATCGTGGCTTTACTAAAGAATTGCGCTTGGCTGCCCCACATGAGTCCGAAGTTTTGCGTATTGGTCAAACTCGTCTGAATGATGAGGACTTCGATGAAGACCTGGCGCAAGGGGGCGTCGAGATTTTGGATCAATTCCTTGAGTTTGACAAGGACGTCTTGCTGGCCTGTGACGAGAAGGGAATTTGTCACCATGACCCATTGGATTGAATTGATCGCGTCGACAAGTGCGCTCGGCGGGGCGGACCCCTTTTCCAGCGCGATGGCGACTTGTTTGAGCGCCGATTGGATGTCGTTGCCGGGATGGTATTGCAATTTGTAGACGAGGAAGCTGGTGTTGTCGATCGATTCGATCGATGGAGGGGGAGCTTCTTTATTGGGAACATCGAATTTGGTCAAAAGCTGCTGGACCTTGTCAACTGATGCGACATCGCCGGAGATAAGAAGCGAATTGGTCTTAGGGATCCATTTGAGATTGTTGACCGTATCGTAGAGTCCCGGATCTGAAACGCCGGAAGCCTCCAAGTTCTGCATGAAATCTTTAAGGATCGAAATGAGATCTTCGCCAGCCAGATACTTGGGATTGTAGATAATAAATGTCGTCACGGCGCGTGGGGTAGGAGCTGGGCCCGCCAGAGAAGCATTATCAAACTGTTGTATGATCGGCTCCAGCCTCGAGAGTGTTTCAGCATCCCCTGTGAAGAGGATCGAGTTGCTCTCCGAGATGTATTTCATGGTGTTGATGGCATCAGAGAGTTTTTTGTCGGCTTCTGTGGCTTTAAGCGATTGTGCAAAGGTCTTGAGGGCGGCCATGAGCTTGTCTGCGGCAGCCAATTGAATTTTATAGAGGAAGAATGTCACGCCCCCAATCTCGCGGATGGCCCCGAGCGCTGTGTTCGTGTCGATTTCGCCGATCAGATTTTGCACTTTTGCTAAAGCATCGGGGCTTCCTGTGAAGAGAAGGGAATCGGTCGCATCGACATAACGCATGGAGCTGATCGACTGAAATAGCTCAGGGTCGTTTAAGCCCGACGCCTTCAAATCAGCGGCAAGGTCATTGAGCGCAACTTCAATTTCACTTGCTGGGATGAATTTGGCTTTGTAGATGAAAAAGTTTTGAGCTAGCGAAGGGACGGCAACTCCTGTCGGCACGTCGAATTCGGCGATCAGCGTTTTAATTTGATCGATGGCCTCGTTGGTCCCCGTGATGAGCAGTGCATTGTTTGCCTTGATGCATTCGAGTTTGTTGATCGCATGCATCAAGTTTTGATTTTCCAATGAATTCGTTGACAGCCTCTTGGCGATATTTTGCAGCTCCTGTTTGACGGTATCGCAAGGCACATACTGGAGTTTATAGAGGTAAAATCCTTTGGCGGAAGGGGCCTTTTCCGGGGCGTCGATTTTGGCAAGCAGCCCTTTCAAACGTTCGATGGTCGCAGGATCGGATGTGAATACAAAGGATTGGTTTTCTTTGTTCCATTGCATGGATTGAATGGCTTCGATCAAACTGCGATCGGAGGCAAGATGGCTTTGTTGGAGGGAGGGAATAAGGGAATGAAGGGCGTGTTCGATTTGCTCGGAAGACACGTAATGGGGCGTATAGATGAACACTTCCCTTGCGAGAAGGGCCGCTGAAGCGGCTGTGTCCATCATCTGCAGCATCCCTTGCACCCGTTGGATTGCCTGAGGGCTGCCTGTAAATATCAGGGAATTGATGTTAGGGACCCATTTCATCGAGTCGAGTGCGCCGAGGAGGTCTGGGTCGGCGAGCCCTGAAGTAATTAAATTTCTCTCGACGTCATTGAGTTCTATGTAAAGGTCCTCGCCCGAGCGGTATTTGGGATTGTAGATCAAAAAGTTCGATTTTGGAGCCGCGCCCGCGTAGGCTAGTTTGCTTGGAATGGTGTCGAGAGAGGAGAGGATGTCCTTGAGTTTGGATGTCGTCTCAGGATCGACGATGAACATGAGAGAGCCTGTTTCTTTGATCTCCTTGACACTTTCGATGGACGTTTCTAGGGGAGTGAGCGGGCCGCCGACGCTTTTGAGCTGTTTATCGACTTGTTTAAGCTCGGCCATCAAGTCTTGCGGCATGCGGTAAATCGGTCGATAAATGAAGACGTTTTTCGCTGCCCCAGAGGGCGCAATTTGCGGCTTGGGAGGCAAATCCAGGTCTTCCATGACCGTCATGGCGCGCTCGATCAAATGCGGCGTCGACACGATATAGATGGAATTTGTGTCGACTTGGGGCACGAAAATGAGCGGACTGCCCTCTGTAAAGGGGCTTAAGATTTGACGCGTCAATCCGATGAGGTCCACCGGCGCGATGTTTTTGACAGTGTAAGATTCGATGTCGAGCGGCGAGTGGGTCGTGTCGATGGTCATGAGGAGCGAGGCGATTTGGTCGATGCTCGTCGGGATATCGGTGACAATCAATTGGCTGGTCTCGGTGGCAGCCTCGATGAGAGCACCTTGGGAGATCATCGGACGGATGAGGCTAGCAGCAGAATTGACATTGATGTTTTTAATTTTAAAGACGCGCGTCACGAGCGCTGAATTGCCGACTTTGTTGCTGGGTATATCGGAAGAAATGACCGTGGGAATTTGATTGACGGCCTTCGATTTTGTGATCAGCACATTGCCATCTTGTTCGATCAGCGTCAATTCATGCATCCTCAATACTTGAGACAGGGCAGCCATCACGTTTTGCGCGTTGACAGCCTCTTCAGAAACAACGGTGACGTTGAATTGCAAATCAGCATTGTCAAAAACAAAATTCAGATTTGTGATCTTGCTCGCAAAGCGGATGAATTCCACCATCGAGATTTGATTGAAATTGATAGTATAGGTGTCCTTCTCGACATCGGTATCTTGAGACTTCCAATTTGCTGCAATGGCATCTTCCTCGAGATCATCTGCTGTATAGGCAATCGGTGAATGGATCAGTGATAGAAAGGAAGCGTACAACCACAGGCGTTTTCGAAATTCTTTCATAGCCGCTCTTAAAATTTTCCTTTTCAGACTGTTCACGCCAAAAATTTAAATGACTAAGTAAGGAATCCTAAAATGGATTACGATTATACTCAAGTGGATTTCGTAAATCGGTTGAGTATTGTAAACGGAGTTTCACAGATGCGAGAAGATTTTTCACACTGCAAGATGGAATATGCGAAGGATGAGCAAGGAAAAGAGGTCTTGCTCAAAGACGGAAAGTTCCAAGTGATGATGGAATGGGAAAAACCCTACATGATCGCCTGCATCGATGCCCTTAAGCCTTTCGGCGATGTGCTCGAAGTGGGATTTGGCTTAGGCTTTTCGGCAAACCACATCCAGACCTACCATCCCAAAAGCCATATCATTATCGAATACCATCCCGTCGTTGCCGCGAGGGCGCGCGAGTGGGCCAAGCAGCACCCCCATGTGACAATCATCGAAGACACGTGGCAGCACGCCTTGCCGCGCCTTGGAGTCTTCGATTGCATCTTTTTTGACGACTATCCCTTGCACAGTGAAAAACAGATGCAGGAAATGCAGCAAGAGAGCGACTCGTCTCGATTGCTTCTCGAAAAAGGGAAAAAAATGATTCAAGAAGTAGAAAAAATGATCCCCTTTTTAACAGAGATCAAGTATTCCGATGATGACCTTAAGGGGCTTCTTGCCGAAGTGCCCCTTGATGAGAAGCAACACGTCGTGCATTTCATCCGCTTCTTAGATGAATTGGCTTCTCGAGGGCAGATCTCAGAGCGGCAATTGCGCCGTCTGCTTGATCGGTTGATCAGTGAGAAAAAAATCAGCCCTGAAGAGACTGTAAAAACTTCTCCCTTTGCTTTTTCAGGCCCTAAAGACCGCTTGTTCGATTTTTTGAGCCAATGCCTTGAGTCTCACATGAGAGAAGGTTCGCGCTTTTCATGTTTCTTAAGCAGCCCGACATCAAAATTCGAAGATGAGAAATTCTTCAACGAGATCATTCTCAATCCTTACCTCGACTTTCATGAGGAAGAGATCAAAGTGGATGTTCCTGACTCCTG
>JASHWX010000036.1 GCA_030043815.1 Candidatus Rhabdochlamydia sp. | reverse complement strand
AAAACGACATTTAATGGAGAAGAGATCGAAAGGCTCGATACGCGTGTTCTGCAGGTGCTTTACCGCTTTGAAAAAGGAGATATTCCTGTCTATGCGGGCCAACTTCTCGATGTGTATATCGAAGCGGCTCCTTTGGCGGATTTTGGCGCAAAACCTCCTCCTCCTCCTGAAGAGAAGAAAAAGAAAGAGGTCGATTACGGTCCATGAGATGGATAACTTTTCTTTTTCTCTTGGCAGGGTGCATGGTGGGGCCGGATTATAAAAAGCCCGAGATGGGTATGCCGTCAGAGTATATCGAAGGCAATCAGCCTTGCAGCGATGAAGACCTCTGCCGCTGGTGGAAACAGTTCAACGATCCTCTTCTCGATGAGCTCATTGAAGCGGCTGTCAAAGGCAACTACGATTATCGGATCGCCCTTGAACAGATCGTCGAGGCACGGGCGCAGTATCAGATCCAAGGGTCTTATTTGTGGCCGGAGATCGATCTCACAGCGGCGGCCACGCGCACGCGCTACAGCCAAAATACTTTCTCCTCGTCGGCATTGGCCTCTGTTGCGAGCGGGCAAGGAACAAGCGCTGTTTCGACTGCGGCGGCGATATCTCCAATTACACAGCCGGTTCAGAATTTGTTTCAAGTGGGATTCGATGCCATCTGGGAACTCGATGTTTGGGGCAAGTATCGACGGGGCAAACGCGCGGCTCATGATCTGTGGGAGGCCAGCATCGATGCCGCACAAAATGTGATGCTCATGGTGATCAGCGAGGTAGCGCGAGACTATGTCGCGATCCGATCGTTGCAGCAGCAGATCGTCTTGATCAAGAAGCTTGTGGAAACAGATGAAGAACTATTGCAATTGGCCAAGGTGCTCTTTGACGCAGGGCTCGACAATGAGATCCAAGTCGATGATCTGATCGCTACATATGAAAATGACAGCGCGGCGCTGCCTGTCTTGGAAACTTCATTGAAGCAGACGATTTTTTCTCTTGCAATTCTTCTAGGCGAGCAGCCGGAAACAATGACGGCGCGGTTTGAGTTGATGGGCTCTATCCCAGAGGGCTCTGGAAAAGTGCCTGCGGGCCTGCCTTCCGATCTATTGAGACGCAGGCCAGATATTCGCAATGCAGAAAGGGAGCTGGCAGCGGCAACAGAACAGATCGGCGTGGCGGTGTCTAATCTCTTCCCTCAAGTTTCTTTGACGGGCAATAGTGCGGGGTATGCAGGCAATAAGACCAGTAATTGGTTTAATTCGGGCAGCCGCTACTGGACGATCGGGCCGGCCCTCAACTGGGATCTGATCGATTTTGGAAGAACATACGGGCAGATCAAAGTGCAAAAGTCGATCCAGAAGCAAAAGTTGTTGACTTATGAAAATACGGTGATTTCTGCTCTAGAGGATGTCGAAGGGGCGCTTGTGGCTTATTTTGAAGAGCAAAAGCGCAACAATTATCTTACAGCCGAGGTCGAGGCGGAAAGACGGGCGATGGAATTGACGCGCGACCAATATGCGGCGGGGCTGATCGATGAATCTCCCGTATTGGACGCGATGAAGACGTTGTTGAATGCAGAAAATTTGGCTATTCAAAGCGAGCAAGCACTGACGAGCGATTTGATCGCTCTCTATAAGGCTCTAGGAGGTGATTGGGAATGTTCCTTTTCGCCATGAAGATGTTAATCGGGGACAGGCTCAAGTACATCGGCCTTATTGTGGCTTTGAGTTTTGCTTCATTCATCATCAGCCAGCAGGGAGCAATCTTCATTGGGATCATGATGCGCACGTACAGTTTCCTCAGAGATACAACTCAACCCGATATCTGGGTGATGGACCCGACGGTCCAATACGTCGATGATTTAAAAGGGATGAAGGAAACTGTTCTGTATCGAGTGCGCAGCATCGAGGGCATCGATTGGGCGGTGCCCATGTACAAAGGCACCATCCAAGCGCGATTGCGGACGGGTGCCTTTCAGACCTGTATTTTTATAGGGATCGATGATGCCACCCTCATCGGGGGGCCTCCGGAAATCCTCGAAGGGGACTTAGGCAAGCTGCGCTTTCCCGATGCGGTGATCGTAAATAAATACGGGGCAGACTCGAAATTGGCATCCACAAAAGAAGATCAATTGATACCGCTACGTGTGGGCGATGTCATGGAGCTCAACGATCGGCGCGCCTATGTCGCGGGAATTTGCGAAACGATGCGGACTTTTCAATCTCAACCTGTGGTTTATACGACCTATGGCCGGGCAACCTCCTACGCGCCGCTTGTCCGCGATGTGCTCACGTTTGTTCTTGTCAAAGCAGAGCCTGGAGTGAATGTGAAACAGTTATGCCAAAAGATCCGCGATGTCACAGGTTATGCCGCTTATACGACCTGGGAATTTGAAAAATTAACGATGATCTATTATGCCAAATACACGGGAATCGTCGTGAATTTTGCAGTAGCGATCATCTTGGGATTCGTTATCGGAGTGTCGATCGCAGGGCAGACATTCTTAAACTTTACTCTTGACATTCTCCCATATTTTGGCACCTTCAAGGCAATGGGAGCTGACAATCGATTATTGGTGAAAATGGTGATTCTACAAGCGCTGCTCGTGAGTGCACTGGGATGGGGCATTGGGATTGGCGCTGCGTCAATTTTTGGATACGCATTTCAAAAAACAGAACTTTCATTTGTTTTGCCATGGTGGCTTTACCTCATCAGCCTTGGGGCTTTGCTGTTGATTTGTTTTCTTGCCGCAATATTTAGCATGATTAAAGTCGTCCGTCTCGATCCCGCAATTGTATTTAAGCGTTAAATCATGGACATAGTCATTTGTAACAACATCAAGAAGACATTTGGCAAAGGGGCCACCGCTGTGCAAGCGCTTAGGGGAGTAAACCTCACTGTGAAAAAAGGGGAGATTTTCTTATTGATGGGCCCTTCGGGATCGGGAAAGACGACGCTGCTTTCAGTGATTGCAGGGATTCTGACTCAGACAGAAGGAGATTGCGTCATCGGCGGAATTGATCTCAACCATATGCCCGATTACGAAAAAACGCTCTACCGAGGCAAACACATCGGTTTTGTCTTCCAGATCTTTAACCTGATCCCTATGCTCACCTCCGCAGAAAATGTCGCTGTTCCGCTGATCCTCAACAAATGGGATATGAAGAGGGCATTAGAAAAGTCCAAGCAGCTTCTTTCCGACGTTGGGATCGCCGATAAAATCGATGCCTACCCGGTACAGCTCTCCGGAGGCCAGCAGCAGCGTGTGGCCATCGCCCGCGCCATGATCCATCAGCCCGATCTCATCGTCTGCGACGAGCCCACTAGCTTCCTCGATCACGCCACAGGGATGAAAGTCATGGAATTACTGCGCGACATCGTGCAGAAGATGGGAAGCACGCTCATCGTCGTTACCCACGATCCACGGATTACCGAGTTTGGCCAAAGGATCGTCCACCTCGAAGACGGTAGAATCATCGAGACCCGAATTAATTGACTTGAGGCTGCGAAAGAGGCCTCTCTTGTCGATCTTGGCGATCCAGCATTCCCGGTCCTGCCTTCCATAGCTTAGCCAAATGTGATCGCGGTCGCAGATATAGCCGCAGGGAAATACGACGTTGACCGAACCCCAGTAAGGTGTGTAGCTTAGCCCGTGGTAAAAATTTCTGCCGACGATGGGATGAGGGCTGATTTGAGTGAGCGCGAAGGGAGGACATGGTAGAAAAGTGTAAGCCCCGATGAAGTAATGCATCGATGTCTTTCCGTCAGAATGGACGCTTTCTAATTTCTTGGCAGAATGGAAGAACGCAAGGTATTGCCCGTCGACGATTTGGGCTTGCGTACCACCCCGTAAGTTCCCCCAATTCCACTGAATGGAACTCTGGGTGAGGCAAAGCGTTTCGCAAAAGTCGTCTGCTATGGGACGGAAAATGCGATGGGGGGCAATGCTGTAGGCAAGCAAAAGCTCGCCATTGTAGACAAATGGAACCCAATTTTTTTCGCGAACCTCGCGGCTTTCCCCCTCATAGCGGCTTAAGCGCTCGATATTTTCTACAGAAAATTGCTCGCCGTCGAAATGCAGCTCGGCGATATGCATGCGAAAGCCCCCTTTACTGATTTTCTCTTCGCTATTGTCGCTGTAGACCATGTAAAGCTGCTCGCCGACGATGATAAGGCGCGCATCTTCCGCTCTGCAGGGAGGAAAGTCTCGCAAATGGAGAATGTAGGGTCGGCCCATCGCTTTAAAGTCATCGTCTAAAAAAATCAAACCGAGATGGGAAGTGAACGAGTACTTGGGATCGGGGATGAAACGGAAACTCATGAGAATGTAGCCGCGCCAAGAGATGATCGATGGATTGAATGCATCGGGAAAGCCGGGGACTTCAATCCGTTTTGTCTCGAGGACAAACTCAGATAGGTTGTCTTCAAAATCCATTAATGCTGCGGCCAAAGCAAAGAGCAAGGTCATTTGACGGGAACTAAGCTCTCTAGCAGTGCCGCTTTATCAAGCTTGGCAATCCAGATTTCGTTGTCTTGCCTCCCATAGGAAACAAAGATATGCTCGTCGTCGAAAATAAAACCGCAGGGGAATACGACGCGCAACGGTTTCCACCTTGCTTTATTCATACTTAAGTAAAAATCCTGCCCGACAATAGGCTCAGGGCTCATCGCTGTGATCTCAAAGGGCGGTTTGCAGGAAAATGTGTAGCAGCCCGTGACATAGTGGGTCATGCTTTTTCCATTGGATTGGACAGAGATGATATTTTTAGCGGAGTGGAAAAACGCCAGATATTGATCGTTGATGCGCAAAGCCGGCGTTCCGCCTCTAAGAGGGCCCCAATCCCATTGAATGGAGGCATTACTTGAGGAGATCATTTCGCAAGAGCATGTGTTGAAAACAGGATGCAGAATGCGGTGGGGATCGAGGCTGTAAGAGAGGAGCAGCTCTCCGTCGTATTCAAATGGAGTCCAGTTTTTCTCCCAGCGCATTTCTGTTTCCCCTTCGAAATGCAGCAGCGGTTCATGGTGTTTGACCGAAACGTTTTTCCCGTCGATGTCGAGCTCTGCCACATAGACGCGGCGGATTTCGCGTTTGATCGGCCCCTGGACGAAGTTGCTATAGACCATGAATAAGCGCTCCCCTACTGCGACAAGCCTGGGGTCTTGCCGACGCGAGGAAAGATAGGGATTGTCAAAGGGGATGTCGAAGGGCATTGGCTCTGTGAGCAGGTTGAAATCCTTGTCCATCCACACAAATGCCATGGGATTAGTATCATCTGTATTTGGCGCGCGATAACGGAAAACCATGAGCAGCTGATCATTCCATCGGATGATCGAGGGATTGAATGCGTCCGAGTATCTTGGGATTTCAATCTTCTTGGTTTCTAAAACAAACGGTTGCTGCATTTTCTGCATGTCGACGACAACTGGAGGAATTTCCTTAGCAGGGGGAACATCTTCTTCGGCATAAGGAAAATCGAGATCTGCAAGAAGAGGGAGTGTCAGAAGAATAAGAAAAGGAAGTTTTTTCATATTTTTTTAAATGTTGTGTTGGGCCAAAGATCAAAAGGAAAAGCATTGTAGAGTTTTTCAAGGTCGCATTCAAAGGGAGGCATGCCCCCCATTTCCAGGGCTTCTTCTATCGACGTCGCATATTGGAAATCCGGGCGGTTTGTCCCCGCATAGTAATCGCAGTATTTGAAAATCGATTCTTCATTGTCCTCGCGCATTCTTAACAAACGCG
>JASHWX010000035.1 GCA_030043815.1 Candidatus Rhabdochlamydia sp. | reverse complement strand
TAGAAATCCAGGCGCCCTTTGAAGGTCAAACCGTAGAGGGCGAGGGATCCTTGCTGGCGCACGTAAATGGGCTGGCTGGTGTCGGTGAACAGTTCTGTTTGATTCTGATCCCACCAGTATTGAGCTTCAAAGCCGGCGCTAAATCCAAGATGGCACATCTTACTGCAAAAATTGCAGTCCCAGGCAAGTCCGCTGATGAGCTGAACATTGGGGCTGGCAAGATTATTATGGATCGTCATATCGATGGGGACAGAGCCGTTGAATTGATGCTGGATTTGCTTATTGTGGAATTGACCGATGGGGATGGCTGCAGCGAAATCTCCAAAGAGGCTAAAGCCTGCTCCGAGCCGCCAGTTGGAATCGATGCCGAGAAGGGGCCCGGCGCCTTTGAAATCGTTTTTAAAATAGGTGCGGTAGGTCTGGCCGGCGGGAATTGCACCGCCTTGATAAAGGACATGGGCATGCTGGTGGATCCAGGCGCCTTTTATCCCAAAGAATGGATGAAACACAAGGGTATCTGAAATGTAAAAGGGGCGGCCGATCGCAACGTCGATCGTTTGAAATTCGATCGACCAATGCGCATGTGCCTCGGTAGCTGTTGTCGCGCCAAATAAGAAAAGCGGGTAAAAAAGACCGCTTGTTTTAGCAGCATGGGCAGGAAAGTAGCGGGTGTAATTGACATACATGTCCCATTTGTCTTGAGGCAAATGCACCCCGAGCCCAACGCGATAGCCTGATTTAAAATTAAAGTGCAATTTCTTAGACGGGGCGTATTCCATCCCTTCTTGTCTGACCCTCCAATACAACCATTCTCCGGTGAAGAAAATATGCCCTCGGGGCGCGAGAAATCCTCCTTTGGGATAGAGCTCTCCTTCCGTTAATTCTTCATGCATGGGCTCTGGAGCATCGTCTTCATCATCCGCAACGATCAGAGGGGCCTGATAATCGAGCAAATTCGATCGTTTGTAATAGGGCCTGTCGGAAGAAAGCTCTGCTGGGGCATCGGCAATTTCCACGCTTGGCTTTTTTCTGTCGATTTTGGGATGGGTTTTGCTCTTGACCCATTTGTTTTTAATGGTCGAGCGTTTCTTTTTGGGGGCTTCGGCGCTTGCAACATTGGGCTCCGGCCGGCGGGCCCCAGCAAAATGGGCTTTTTGCTTTCCTTTGGGAGGGCTGACGGGAACTTCGGGGTCTCTTTTTTGAGGGAAGGCGACGCGCCGCTTGGCTTCCATTTCTTCGACGACGAAATCGTCATCTTCATCGTACTCCTCTTCATCCTCAAAGGAAACCTCCTCTTCCTCCTTTTCATTTTTATTCTTTTGTTTCTTTTTATTCGGCTGTTGTTGTTGTTCATCATCATTGACTTGAATCTCTTGAATGAGTTGCTGAACGTGCTGTTGAATGATTTCTTGATTTTGCTGAGGCATTTGCGGAGGAGCAGGAGGAATGGCAAACGCGGTTCCGGCAGCTAAAGAAAACGCGGTCAGCGAAATAAAAAAACGCGATGCCATGGGAACCTCCTCAATTTTAGAAAGAGCATGTTATGAGGAGCTGCTATTTTTTTCAAGTTGTTGGAAAGAAGGATCTGCGCGGACGGGATCAAACGTGGGATCGGCGAGCACTTGCTTGGCGTTGACTAATCCTTCTTGCAATGCTGTATGGAGCCAGCCGACAGTGGGCTGCGGCTGTTTGAGCTGGGCATGGGCAAGCGCATTGCGCAGCGCTGTCTCTGCACTAGGCCAATGCTGGAAGCACGTGCCGGCAAGTTCTGCGACAAGGGCAAAATCTTTTTGTTCAAAGGCTGCTTTGTGAAGCAGGCACAATGCATCGGGTCCGAGCTCTTCGCGGATGGACCGAAGCAAATCATATGCCTCTTTGATCTCGCCCTTTTCGTATTTTAAGAATGCGAGATACTGTGTCGAGAGCTCGAAGATCATTCCCTTTTTCGCTTTTTGGCGAATGCCATCGCACAATCGATAGGCCTCTTCTTTTTTTCCTGTCTGCATCAGCTCTTCAATGCGATCGAGCTCTTCTCTCAATCCATCGTCGCGGTCTGTCTCGGAGAGGTGGCGCGTGCGGCGGAAGGTGTCGAAGCTTTGATAAGCGAAGAGAAAGAAGAAAGCGCCGATGAAAAATTGGTGGATGAGAAAAGCGTACAAACTGATCCCGATGGCAACGGCCATGCTGCCGATGAGGGAGTACTTGAAGCCCTTTAAACCAAATATCGCCTCTAAAACGATGCGGAGAAGCTGACCTCCGTCCAAAGGCATGACGGGAAGGATATTGACAATTGTCCAAAAGAGATTGATCGCGCTTGCCCAAGAGAGAACGGTACCCGGCAATCCCTGTGATAAGGCGGGGATGAGCATGAGCAATTGTGCGATGACGACGAGGATAAATCCAAATAGCGGGCCGTCCAGCACGATGAGAAATTGCTTCCAAAAGGAAAGCTTTTGACCATCGTGAAATGTCAAGCCGCCAAGCGCGATGAGCTCGATGCGCGGCTTTTGACCGAACAGCATGGCTGTCACAGCATGTCCGAATTCATGGAACAGGACCGAGACAAAAATGATCCCTACCCAGATGAGCGTCCCTAAAAAGCTTTGGCTGTAGAGATAGCCGATCATCGCTGCTACAAGCCAAAAGGTCGGGTATATCGTCACAGGGATTCTTCCGCGGAATTGAATCATTTCATGGCCCTCGCCATCGCTTGCCCCATCTCAGCAGGAGATTCTGCGACGATGACGCCTGCCGATTTCAGGGCTTGCATTTTACTTGCGGCGTCTCCTTTTCCGCCAGAAATTATCGCTCCCGCATGTCCCATCCTGCGTCCAGGCGGCGCCGTGACGCCGGCGATAAATGCGGCGACAGGTTTTTTGCAATGGGCTTTGATCCATTCTGCAGCGAGCTCTTCGGCATCTCCTCCGATCTCTCCAATCAAAAGAATCCCTTGCGTTTCGCGGTCTTCCACAAAGAGCTTGAGGACGTCGATGAAATTCGTTCCATTGAGCGGATCGCCGCCAATCCCCACGCATGTTGTTTGACCAAGCCCCAATATCGTCGTTTGCCACACGGCCTCGTAGGTCAACGTGCCTGAGCGGGATACGATGCCGATTTTGCCCCGCTTATGGATATATCCTGGCATGATGCCGATCTTGCATTCGTCGGGCGTGATCACGCCTGGGCAATTGGGGCCGATGAGGCGGCTCTTTTTGCTGCTGCGCATGATGCGGCTCACCTCGATCATGTCTTTAATGGGAATCCCCTCGGTGATGCAGACGATCAGCGGAATCCCGGCATCTTCCGCTTCGATGATCGCATCGGCAGCATAAGGCGCAGGTACAAAGATCATCGTCGCATCGCAATGGGTCGCTTTTTTTGCTTCATGGACTGTGTCGAATACGGGCAGGCCGAGGATTTGCTGGCCGCCTTTTCCAGGTGTCACTCCGCCGACAAACTGTGAACCGTACAATAGGCATTGCTCCGTATGGAACTGACCGGCTTTTCCAGTAATTCCTTGAGTGATGACTTTCGTTTTTTTATTGATTAAGATTGCCATGGATTAGATTACCTCGCAGACTTTTTTTGCTGCCTCTGAAAGCCCATCTGCGGTGATGATCGGCAGTTTTGAAGCCCCAAGCAACTTCTTTCCCTCTTCGACATTGGTCCCTTCCATGCGCACGACAAGGGGCACTTTGATTCCCATTTCCTTGACAGCGTGGATGATCCCTTCCGCAAGCGTCGCGCAATTCATGATCCCGCCAAAAATATTGACGAGGATTGCTTTCACTTTGGGATCGTTGAGGATGATTTTAAATCCAGCGGCCACTTTTTCTTTCGATGCGCCGCCGCCGACATCGAGAAAATTTGCCGGCTTGCCCCCGTAATATTTGATGATGTCCATCGTCGCCATCGCAAGTCCCGCGCCATTGACCATGCAGCCGATGCTGCCGTCAAGCGCGATGTAGGCCAAATCGTATTCTTTCGCCGCGACCTCGCTTGGGGTCTGCTGCGAGTGATCATACCATGAAGCGATCTCGGGCTGGCGGAACAGAGCATTGTCATCGATCGAAAGCTTGGCATCCAGCGCCCACAATTTCCCATCGGGGGATTCGACTAAGGGATTGATCTCGAGAAGAGAAGCATCCGTATCCACAAATGCCTTGGCGACACCGCGCGCAATCTGCGCACCGATCTTTGCCATCTCCCCCTTCCATCCCATGAACTTCGCGAGACTAACGAGCCTAAATCCCCGGACCGTTCCATCCAGCTCGATCGGCACCTTTAAAATTCTATCGGGATGTTTGGCGGCGACCTCTTCGATCTCCATTCCGCCTTCTGGAGAAGCGATGAGAAGGGGCTCTGCTTTGTCGCGATCGATGATGGCGCCGAGATAGTATTCTTTTTTGATTTCGAGCGGTCTTGAAATGAGGACCTTGTGCGCAATGACGCCTGCGGGGCCTGTCTGATTGTTGACCATCTTCATGCCGAGCAGCTGCTCGGCAACCTTGACGATCTCATCAGGGGTTTTTGCAAATTTGACTCCTCCCGCCTTCCCACGGCCGCCTGCATGCACTTGGATTTTAACGACAGCATCTTTTAGCTTAAGCCGTTTGACGATGACATCCACATCGTGGATTTTCGTCGCAATGGCAAACTCAGGGATTGGAACATCATACCTTTTTAAAATCTCTTTTGCCTCGTATTCGTGGATGTTCATTTCATTCTCCTTCTTAATTCTTTATGTGATACAATGAATTTTCCATCAACAAAGAAAGGAATATGTTTAATTTTTTAAAATCTGGCTATGAAAAGATCAAAAATGCCCTTGGCAAAACCCGCTCTGCATTATCGCAGCGGATCAAAGCCTTATTTGGAAAACCTTGGAATGAAGAAACCTTTGATCAACTCGAGCAAATCCTTTTTGAGGCAGACCTCGGCACCCAATGCGCCAGCTCCTTTGTCGACCATCTCCGCTCCCGCCTGCGCACAAAACCGACCAATGACATGCAGGAAATTCTTAAGATCTTTCACGAAAAAACGCTCGAAATCCTCTCTTCCGGCCGATCATTCGAACCCAAATCCCCAAAAGCCGGCGACCCGCTTGTCATTCTGATCGTCGGCGTCAACGGCAGCGGCAAGACCACCTCGATCGCAAAATTGGCCAAACGCTTTCAAAAAGAAGGGAAAAAAGTCCTGCTCGCCGCAGGCGATACATTCCGCGCCGCGGCCATCGAACAACTCGCGACTTGGGCAGAGCGTTTGCATCTCGACGTTGTCAAATCAAAGCCTGGCTCGGACCCATCCGCGGTTGCCTTCGATGCCCTTACCGCCGCCAAAGCCCGCGGCATCGACGTCGTCTTGATCGACACCGCAGGGCGTTTGCAAAATAAAACCGACCTGATGAAAGAACTTGAAAAAGTGCGCCGCGTTTTAAGTAAAGTCATTCCCGAAGCACCCCATGAAACACTGCTCGTCCTCGATGCCACCACAGGTCAAAACGCCATCGACCAGGCAAAAGTCTTCAATGAAGCCACCCCCCTTAATGGGATCATCTTGGCCAAGCTCGACGGCTCAGCCAAGGGAGGCATCGTCCTCTCCATTTACGAACAGCTCGGCATCCCCGTCCGCTATGTCGGCACCGGCGAGACTGCTGATGATATGGATGTCTTTGATCCTGAAGCCTATGCGGATTCTTTATTCGGTTCTGAAATTTAATAGAAATTAAAGCAATGTTTTAGTATAATTAATTATAAAAAAGGAGTAATTATGAGCGCAATTGAACGCAAAAATAGTGCACCAGCCGCAATTCCACAGGAGAATTGGAGAACTAATTACGTTAGACGAATGGTCAGTATCCGAACAGGTTATAACAATGAAGGGGCACCCGATCGCTATGCCTCAATCACTCAAGTGGTTTCACAACGCCTTTCCCATTCAGCTTCCACATTGCCGGATTACAAAAGTTCTACCTAATTTCTAGACAAAGCGCGCCGATCACCGCATTGGCCGCGCTTCCCCATTGGAACGGAAAGACGATCTGTTCCGACTTTCTCTTGAGGACCAGTTTTGCTTCCCCGCCCGAACCATCGGAGGGGAAGTCGATTGAAACGGCGATATCTCCCAGTTGTGTCACTTCCGCGTCTATTGGAAGTTTTAGATCGTTATACTCATAAAAGAGCGCGACTTCCTCTTTAGGTTCTAACCCCGTTGCAAATAATGAGAATTTTTCTCCTTTAGATCCCTTGAGCTCGAGCTGAAGCTTCACCCCTTTTTTTGACTTCATCTCTAAAGGAAATGGGATGATGTCGGTCTCGACGTCTTTCTCTTTTGAGTGCATGATAAATGTCAATCTCTCTCCTTTCGCTGCAGGACAGACGGCATAGATATCCCCCTCGACATCTTCTCCAGGCTGCAAAATCAGATGCCCTTTTTTATTGCAGAGATAGTCATATGTTTCCATTTGGAAGCCGTCGAAACTCTTGATGATCAGCTGAAATTTTTCTCCGGGTGGAAAATTCTCTGCCTTAAGCCGATAGCGCTTGAGCTGGATCCCTTCGACAGTCATCTCGCCCCATTTCTTTTCGCAAATGAGCTCAGGTTGCCCTGCTGCCAAAATCAAACTTAAGCCTAAAATGATCATATTCGCACCTTAGCAATTGACGTCAAAAGCTACAAGGAGCATAACTGAAAATTAATGGATAAATTGATCGATCTTCTCATTTATCATTTCATGCCCCTCGTTACTTGTTACCACCTCATTACAGGCAACATCTTTTTGAACACCGCCGCGCAAGATGCTCATGGATTGGAATACGCGGGCAATCTCGTTTTAGCTCCTTTTCAATACGTCTTTGCGGGCCGAATTGCCCTTCCCCAAGAGGATCCCGAGCTATCCTATGAATTCCAACAACGATTTGATTACAATCAACATCTGATGGTAAAGACCGCCGGATCTATTATCGCTCTGCCGCTCAGTTTTGTGGTCGGAACCACGTTAAAAGGTTTGAGCTACTTATCGCATGATGTGCGCGAGCGGCATGATCAGATCGCCCAAGCAGAGCAAACTCCCGTGGTCAAATCGAACGAATCATTCTATCAATCTCTCGGCCTTCACATCAGAAAAGAAATCGTCGAAAAAATCACTCCGCTCGGATGCACACGACGCCCTGGCGACGAAAACAACCTCGCCGATGCAAAAGAAGGGTTGCATGACATTTGCGAGCTGCTCGAAAACAACAGCATTCCCTTTTGGGTCGATTGCGGCACATGCCTTGGAGCTTACCGTTACGGCGGGGCAATTCCCTGGGATATCGATATCGACATCGCGATCCTTCAGCCCGACTTTGCCAACGTCAAGCGGATCTTAAGCGCTCTTGATCCAGAAAAATACATTGTTGAAGATTGGTCGAACCGCCGCCTTCCAGAGACCTACCTCAAAGTCTACATTCGAAAAACGCGCACTTACATCGACATTTACCACTTCCAAGCCGATCCTGAAACGCGCCTCATCACGTATATCA
The DNA here is from genome assembly GCA_030043815.1 of Candidatus Rhabdochlamydia sp. Taxonomy (GTDB): domain Bacteria; phylum Chlamydiota; class Chlamydiia; order Chlamydiales; family Rhabdochlamydiaceae; genus CAJCIW01. Next base: position 1,637 of record JASHWX010000035.1, on the reverse strand, counting down.
ATACCAACATCGACAACATGTTCATGACAGCATCTTGGAAGAAGAGCGAGCAAAAGTATTTAGTCCCCACGCCCTACGATGTCATCTTCCCGCTCAAATCCGCCGACTTCGACGGGATCACCGTCCCCGTCCCCAATAACATCGAGAAATACCTTCAGCTGCGCTACGGAGACAACCTCGCCCCTGCTCGAATTTACGATGAAACGACAGGGCAATATGAGAAGGACCTGACGCATCCCTACTGGAACATCGCGTATCAGTAGATTTTCGTATGGCTTATTCAAAAAATTCGATATTGTCATTCATTTTTTCTTTTGACATACTGCGCAAAAAATGAGGAGAATAGAATGGACTTGACCCTCTTCTCGCCGCAGGCAATTGCAGAGAAACAGAACCGCGGTCTGCTATTGCAATTCTTGATTTCGGAACTGCTGGAAGCTCATCAAGCGCATCGCAAAGGGATGCGCTGGGAGGCTGTGCTATCATCCCATCCTCGATTTTTTCCGTATGATTGGGCATGTTCGGTGGGTTTTCTCAATAAAGCCCATGAGCATGCCCTATTGCTGCCTGGCAGTTTCCCAGAGCATTTACGGTCGGTGAACCGCTTTGAGCGGGCATTTTCTCAAAAGATAGTTGTCCTTGCGAAGAAGAAGCATGGACTCGGACGCTCATTGAAGACATTAGTTTCAGCACTAGAGCCCCTGATCAAAGCCTGCAAAGACAATGAAAATTTGATGTTTTTTCTTCTCAAGAACCGTCAAGAGATCGATGCAGTCATGCAGAGAGGTTATCTTGTGGGGCTGCTGAAAAAAATCCATCGAGGGAGCATGGAAAGCCTGGGAGAAAAAATGTGCGATCAGTATCATCAACGCGGTTTTTTTTCCCAAATCTCTGAATTCAAATTACTGTTAGCTGAAACATGCAGGACCTGATCAAAGACACACTTGCCTATCTCAAAGATCCGCTGCTGCCCAAACAAACATTCTTGGGAACAGCGGAAGAGCATGCTTTCTTCAAGGTGAAATTGGAATCGAAACCGGAGTCTGCGACAGCAAAGTGGGTGTCCCCTGTGCAAAAAAAGGAAGAAAAGGTACCGGCTCCTCCTCCTGCTCCTCCCCCAATGCAGGCAGCTGTTGAAAAACCGGCGGCGCCTCCTTCATCGACAATGAAACAACTGCTGCAAAAAGTTGCACCTGCAATCAAACTTACCGACCACGTGCCGGATGATGCAGAAGCAAAGAGAATTGCAAGCGCTTGGAAGGAAAAGGCCCCTGATGCTGAGGTCTTGCTTCTCGCATGCGATTCTGATGGCGAGACACTCGAGTTTTTAAAGGGGCTTGCCAGAGCAATCGATCAGCATCTGGCAAAAGCGAAAATCCTCAAAGCTGAGAAGGTGGTTTTGGAAAAAGATGCGTACAAGTTGATCATCGCTTCTGCGGGCGTGCAACAATTTCCAGAATTGATGCGTTTTTACAAATCCTATCCTTTCGTTATCCTCTCTCCTGCTCAGGCTTATCAAGATACTGATGAGAAGGCCTCTCTTTGGAAAACCTTATGCAGATTATTGCAGAAGTCATCTTAGACGATGCGCTCGACAAATCGCTCGATTATCGGATTCCCGAAGGGCTTGCGGGGAA